>JANXCW010000002.1 GCA_025059775.1 Armatimonadota bacterium | reverse complement strand
GAGCCCCGCAGCCCCCTGCCAGCCGTCCCGTCCACCGATCTTCCCTCGGTCTTCCGGATTCACGGGGGGGTGGTCTGCCCACCTCGGCACGATTTCCAGGTTGCACTTGTTCAGCAGCACACACACCGGGTTGATGTCCCCCGCGTAGGCCTCCATCCCGAGCCGCGCCGCCTCAAGAGGAATCGAGCCCCCACCAGCGAACGGGTCTAGGACCGGCGGCAGCTTGCCGTCGCAGTACTTCAGCATCTCCGCCCGTGCCTCCGCGTAGACCTCCGGCCGCTCGTGCAGCCGAGGCTCCATCATCTTGCGGATGATCCCGAACAGCCGCTCCCGCTCCCGCGCCTGCGCCTCCTCGGTCGGGAACCTCTCCGGGTGGCTGCTCGGGTCGTCCACCACCGAAGCGAAGAGCACCGCCCGGCTCACCGGCAGCGGCAGCCGTGCCCACCAGTGGTGAATCCCCTTCGGATGCGCCCCTATCCCAGGCATCTTGTCATACGACGACGCATCGTTAATCTCGGGGAGAGGCAAAGCGACCTCGATCAGCTTCCGCAGCTCGCCCACCGCTCATCAACTCCTTAGAACGTAACCCCGCCTAAAGTCTTAGGATAGGTAGCTCGTCCCTCTCCGGTGGGGGGACAAGGAACTGGCTAGAAGGGGTGCGAAGGCGGTCTGCCAACTTTCTAATGGTACTCCGACCTTTAACACAATCTAACCTCCTGCGCATTTCCGATTCCCACGTGCAGGTCCTCATCGCAAATAGACAGATTCACTGTCCCCGGCGCCGGGTCGGAACGGTCATCCGGGCTCCGTAGCTCTTCCCATCAGCTCTAACAAGTCATAATTTACACTCGTCACCCCGAAGTCTGGCTCCCTCCGGAACGGCCGACGGACGTAGTGGACCCGGTGGCCCCCGCCCTCCAGGAACTCCACGATGGCCAGGATGTAGTCGTCCGGCTTGTTGAGCGAGGTGAGGATCTCGTTCCGCGTGACCGTGACCGTGGCCGCCCCGCTCACCCGGCCCTTGACCTCGATGAACCGCAGCCTCCCGGTGCGGGGGTCCCGGCTCTCGATGTCGTAGCCGAGCTGTTCCCGCTCGCGGTCGACCGGTTCGTAGCCCAGGCGGCGCTCCACCTCCATGACGATGGCCCGGGCGCGGGCGGCCGCCGCCTGGGTGTCCACGGGAGTCCCCTCTGCCGGCGCGCCCTGCCCCCGCATCTTCGCCAGTAGACCGACCGGCACCACCACGAACCCGCCCATCACCACCGGCGGGAGAGGCGAGATCTGCGCCTCCAGGTCGAGCTGTTCCATGCGCTTCTTCAGGCGGGCCGCCAGCTCGTCTGCCCGCCGCCGCGCCTCCTGGGAGTTTAACCTTGCGTTCGGCTTGCCGGCCTGTTCCTGGAGGCGCAGCTCCTCCGCCCGGTGGTCCCAGTAGGCGATCTCCTTGGTGAGCCGATCCTTGACCGCCGCCCGCGTCTTCTCGATCCACTCCAGGCGCCGCCGACGGACTTCTTCCAGGTGCTCGGGGACGACGCGGGTGACCGCGTACTCCTGGGCGCGGCCCGCAAGCTCCCGCGTGATCCACGCGCACTCCGGCCGGGCCAAGACCTCCTCTGGCGTCGGCTCGCCCTCCCGCAGCGGCCGGTAGTCCAGGTAGGGGGCGTATCCGGCGTGGCGGGCGTTGCCGTCCGCGTCCAACTCCACGTAAAGCAACCGGCGCGAGACCACCCTCCGCTCACCGGTGCGGGTCGTGCTGGCGTCCTGGACCGCGTGCTCCAGGTAGAAGACCACACGTGGGCGGTCGCCAGAGTCTTGGTCGTCCACCAGAACGGTCCCCCGGCGCAGGAGTTCCCGGTGGCGCTCCAGGGTGAGGTCGATGACGGCCTCCAGGAGGGGGTGTCCGGGACACACGAAGGCCGCCCGGGGCTGCCCGGGTGGGGCGATGAGGCCTTTTTCGAAGGTGATGCGCTCGTAACGGGGGAGCACTGGGTCCCGCGTGCCGATCATGCGGTCCCGGTGACGGACGGCGGCAGGCACGTGGGTGACTTCGTAGCGCCGGGGCTCCCGCTGCCGGACCGTCCCGCCGAGCCGACGGAAAGCCTCCAGGAAGAAGGCCTCCACGTAGTGGGGCTGGAGCCTACGCGCCTCGGCCCGCTCCATCTCCGCCCGGACCCGGCGCAGCCGGTCGGAGTCGATGATCTCCTGGGCCAGGGCCCGCTCCTCCACCAGGTCCCGCAGCCGTGCCACGTCCAGGGCCGCGTCGATGGCGCGGTCCAGGCGTTCCCTCACCTCCGGCCGCTCGCCGTACCGGACCGCCTCGATGAGGAGCTCCCGCAGCGGCCGTCCCTCGAACTGGAGCTTCCCGAGGACGTCGAAGACCTTCCCTCCCAGGGCCTTCCGCGCCTCCTCCAGCTTCCGGAGGAGTGTGTAGTACACGTCGCCTTCGCGCGTCTCGATGGCCACGAGGTTCCACATGTGGCAGGGCTCGGTCTGCCCGATCCGGTGGATCCGGCCGAACCGCTGCTCCAGACGGTTGGGGTTCCACGGCAGGTCGTAGTTCACCATCAGGTGTGCCCGCTGGAGGTTGATGCCCTCCCCCGCGGCGTCCGTGGCCACGAGCACCTGGACCTCCGGGTCGTGCAGGAACAGCTCCTGGGCCCTGGTCCGCTCCTCCCGGCCCATGTTCCCGTGGATCCACACCACGGCCTGAGGCCGGCCGAGGAGGGTGGAGATCCGGTCCACGAGGTAGTTCAATGTGTCACGGTGCTCGGTGAAGACGAGGAGTTTCTGGCGGGGTGAGGCGACAGGCTTGGGAGGATCCGAACCGTACGTCCCCGCGGGCTCGGCGATACGGCCTCCGAGTGCGGCGGGGGTGAACAACTCCGCGAGCAGGTTGCTGAGCTCCCGCCACTTCCGGTCCTCGCCGCTCTGTCGGACCCGGAGCGCCAGGGCCTCCAGTCGCCGGAGGGTGGCGATCTCCGCCCGCAGCTCCTCGATGGTCCGGGCCGCGGTGGCCTGGTCGAGGACTTCCTCTTCCTTGCGGGCCAGTTCCGCCTCAGGCGCGTCCTCGAGGTCCTCCAAGTCCTCTTCGTCCAGGACAGGGCCGGAGGCGACGAGCGCGGCCGCACCGCGCTGGAGGAGCTCCACTTCCCGCAGCCGGCTCTCCAGACGCTCACGCCGCCGCCGCAGGGACTGGTAGATGGCTTCCGGGGAAGACGCAAGCCGCCTCTGGAGGATCGTCAGGGCGAACCCCACCGTGCCCGCCCGCTTTTCGTCCTCCAGCGCGTCGGCCCGGTTGAACTCCTGCCGCACGTACTCCGTGACTTCCTTGTACAGGTGCGCCTCGAGGTCCGACAGACGGTAGGGGACCGTGTGCGCGAAGCGTTCCGGAAACAGCGGGCTCCCGTCGAACTTCACGAGCTTCTCCTTCACCACCCGTCGCATGAGGTCAGACACGTCCACCTGGTGGACGCCGTCCCGGAAGCGGCCCTCAAAGCGGTCCCCGTCCAGCAGGGCCAAGAACAGCTGGAAGTCCTCTTCCTTTCCGTTGTGGGGCGTGGCGGTGAGGAGGAGCAGGTGCCGGGTCAGTCCCGACAGGAGCTGGCCGAGCTTGTAGCGCTTGGTGTACTTCACCTCGCCGCCGAAGAAGGTCGCCGACATCTTGTGGGCCTCGTCTACCACCACGAGGTCCCACGAGCAGCCGGGGGCCGCGAGCTTGGCCTGGACGGACTCGTCCCGAGCGCACTTGTCCAGGCGCGCGATCACGAGGTCGTTTTCCCCAAACCAGTTCCCGGTCCGGGCCGCCTCCAGCTTGTCGTTGGTGGCGATCTCGAAGGGAAGCTGGAAGCGCTGAGACAGTTCGTCCTGCCACTGCTCCACGAGGCTACCCGGACAGACGATCAAGCAGCGCTGGACGTCTCCGCGGACGACGAGTTCCTTGATGAGCAGGCCGGCCATGATGGTCTTCCCGGCCCCCGCGTCGTCCGCCAGGAGGAACCGTAAGGGCTGGCGCGGGAGCATGGCCTCGTAGACCGCGGTGATCTGGTGGGGCAGAGGCTCGAGGAGGGACGTGTGCACCGCCAGCAGAGGGTCGAAGAGGTACGCGAGCCGGATCCGGTGGGCCTCCGAGACCAGCCGGAACAGCGCCCCGTCTCCGTCGAAGCTCCACGGCCGGCCTTGCTCCACCAGCTCCAGCCGGGGCTCGTCGTCGCGGTAGAGGAGGACGTTGCCCACGCGGCCGGCCGGGTCCTTGTAGGTCAGCTCGAGGGCCTCGGACCCGAACCACTGGACGTTCACCACCGTGACGGCGGCGTCTGGGAGGATCCCGCGCACGGTGGCCTGAGGCCTGAGATCTTCGAGCTTCATCCCTGTCCTGGGGCCGGGATCCGAATCCGTTTGTCTCCCGCGCCGGACTCGTCGGAATTATACCAAACTTGCGTTCCCTGATTCCGACAGGATCTCTCGGATCCTGGCGTCCATGCGGTCCTGGAAGTTGGCGAAGTCCCCTACTGCGAGGAGGCTATAGAGGGTGTCGAGGGGGATGCGGCGGACGTACGGGGCATCGAGGTCAGGGAGTTTGTTTTTGCGTAGGTCCTGCCACTCCTGTGGAGAGGGCCGGTAGAAGAGGTCCCCGAATCCCGCCCGCTCGAATCGCTCCGCAAGGCCGTCTCCGTCCATCCGGTCGAGCTCCGGATCCTCCCGCAGCTCCCGCAGAAACGCCACGAACTCCGGCTCCACCTGGTACAGTCGTTCCAGACGGTCAAGACCTCCCACCCGCTCCGTCACCTCCGGATCTACGCCGAGGGCCCCTGAGAGGTCCTCCCCGGTGCGATCCCGGATCTCCGCCTCCTGGGCGAGGAAGGCCCGGAGGACAGGGACGGGGACCGTGTAGGCGTCGCATCCCGCGGTCAGCAAGAGGGTTTCGGATCTCCGCACGCTGGCGCCCATGTTCAGGGTGGGGAGGCGATACCGGGCCCGCAGCTGCTGGATGTGGCGCTGGGCCGTCAGGAGGACGTGCTCCCCCAGCACCTGCGCCCGCAGTCCCTCGTTGAGCCGGCCCAGGAAGATGTTGGTGTGATGGGGGGTTGCGAGCAGGGCTGCGGCCACCACCTGGCGCACGGAGAAGGTGGCCGTGAAGTTCACCGCGATCCCCTGGCGCTCCAGGTCCCGGGCGATGAGGAGGGCGTGGGGTTCGTGGGGGGTGAACGCCACCTTGACCAGTGCTCCGGGCACGCACCTTCCCAGGCACCGGCCGAACCGCACGGATCCTTCCCGGTCCCCCGCTAGGCCCGTGTGCAGCTCCAGGCTGATGTTCCAGCTCCTCCCTACACCGAATCGACCCACCACTTCCCGAGCGAGCCGGGCGTTGAGAAGGCTGTAGACGGCCACGGTGGCCTCCTCCAGGGTGAGCCGGGGATGCGCTTTCTTGAGTGTCCGCACCCACGCCCGGATGGCCTCAGGTCCCTCGGTCCGAAGGAGCCGGTCAAACACTTTTTCGACAAGGGGTTGGTTGGTGGTGTTGCCGTCCACCTCCTCGTAGTAGGTGACCGAGCCCTCATCCTCCCCCGCGCACAGCACTCCGTGGAGCTCCTCGGGGTCCGCGGTGTCCGCGTAGAGGTGCCGGGTTCCGGCCCGCCGCAGGGCCGCCAGGAGGGGGTAGGACGTCAGGCGCACGGACCAGGGAAGCTGAGGAGGCTGGACAGCGTCCATGAGGTGCAAGAGGGCTTCCTCGAAGGCGGAGGTCGGGGGCACGGCGTGCGTCGTGCGCTCCACGGTCTCCTCCCTAGGTGGGGATCTTCCGCAGCTTCCGCTCGTACATCTCCACCAGTTCCTCCACCGTGGTGGCGTCCGTAGGTGCCTTGTCCTCCCGCACCCGCACGAACCGGGGGAACCGGATGGCGAACCCCGCACCCTCCCGCACCCGACTCCACCCGGCGGTGTGCACAGGGCTCAGGGTGATCTCCGCGCCGATGATCTCGAAGACCAGGGCGGGCTCCACCCAAACATCCGGAACCATGCGGCTGGTGACCCGTGGCGGCCTTTCCCGCCGCACGTAGGGCGCAAGCCGCTTCGGCAGTTCCGCGAGGAACTCGTCCGTGAATCCGGTTCCCACCTTGCACACCGTGGGGAAGTTATCCTCCTGCGGGTCGTAGGCGGCCATGAGCAGGGCCCCGTAGGTTCCCGCCCGGCGGCCACGGCCGTGGAGGGCTCCCACCACCACCAGGTCCACGGAGTCCGTGAGCTCGCTACGGTACTCCCGCTTGAACTTGATCCACAGCCATCCCCTCGCCCCCGCCTGGTAGACCCCGCCCGGTGATTTGCACACCAGCCCCTCGCATCCGTCCTGCACCGCCTGCTCGAAGAAAGCTTCCAGCTCCTCCACGGAGCGTACCTCCCGCCAGCTGGCAAGGCGGCACCGGTCGTCCTCCTGGACGATGCGTTCCAGAACCCGGTGCCGCTCGATGTAGGACCGCTCCGTCAAGTCCTCCCCATCCGCGTAGAGAGCGTCAAAGAGGTAGAGGGCGGTAGGGATCTGCTGCATGGCCTCCTCGACGCCGTACTTGCGCCGCCGGGGCATGAGCTCCTGGAAGGGCAGCAGTTCCCCGCTCTCCGGGTCAACGGCCACCACTTCACCCTCCACGATGCAGCCCCGGGTCCTGAGGCACCGCCGAGCTAGGTCCACCACGTCCGGATACTGGGGGGTGATCCGCTCCAGCCGCCGGCTGTAGAGGAGGATCTCTCTGTCCTTCTTGTGGATCTGCACCCGCTCCCCGTCGTACTTGTACTCCGCGATGCAGCGTCCGCCTGTTTTGGCCAGGATCTCCTCCGGAGTCCGGAGCCGTTCCGCCAGCATGGGCCGGATGGGCTTGCCAACCACCACGTGGATTCCGCGGACGGCCTCGAGCCCCCCCTCCGCCACCACCTGCGCCACATAGCCCAGGTCGCTGGTGAGGTTGTAGGCCCGCTCGAGGGCTGGCCGGTTCTTCCGTCCACCCGCGAACACCTCCGCCAAGGCATCCAACACCGTCATGTCCCCCACGCCCATGCGGAGCTTGCCCGTGGCGGTGCGCACGATGTACTTGGCCTCCAGGGGCGTGGCCCGTTCCAACAGCTGCGCGATCAGCTCCAGCTTCGCCGCCTGGGCGCCCTGGCCGGAGGTACGGGCGGCCCGGTCCAGGGTCCCGTACACCTCGTCCACGGTGAGGGTGGGCGTGCGCCGTTTGTGGCTCAGCAGCTTCTCCGCGACACTTCCCAGATCTCCCTCCCGGCTCAGCTGTCGGGCCACGGCCTCCGGATCCGACCCCGTGGCCTGGGCCACGGCCCGCACCGCCAGCTTCTCCGCCACGCCGATCTCGATCCCCTCGAAGTCGGGGTGCAGCCGGCCCTGGGTGAGGTAGGTCACGCGGCCGATAAGGGATTTGGGCGTTTTGTGGAAGAGCGCGCTCAGCAGCGCCGTGGTCTCCAGGCGCGAGCTGGTCTGCTCCACCTGGGCGTAGGTCTCCGCGAGGACGATGTACTTCACGGCGCTTCCTCCTCGTTTTCATTCTCCTACGGATCCGCCTTCCCTGCCCTCCGGGAGGAGGGGGCGCACCCGCAACGTCCGCTCGTTCCGGTACAGGACCCGGCCGGGTCGCGCCCCTTTGGGTTTCCACACCCACCGCCGCTCCGTCACGTCCACCTCCACAGCGGTGCCCGAGCGGCCCGCGCTGAAGTACGCGGCGATCTGGGCGGCCTTCCCGATGACCTCCTCGGGTGGGATGTGGCCGCCCGTGCGCAGGATCACGTGGGCACCGGGGATCCCCCGGGCGTGCAGCCACAGGTCTTCCGGGCCTGCCACGCGAAAGGTGAGGTGGTCGTTCTCGCGGCTGGAGCGGCCCACGAGCACCTGAAAGCCATCTACCAGGAAGGTGCGCGGCCCGCCTAGGGGCCGCACCCTGGGCCGCTTTGGGGGTGGTGGGAGGATCCCCGTCTCCTCGAGCTCCTCCCGCAAGGCCAGGAGGTCTTCGAGGGTTCGCACGTGCTCCAGGTGCACCCGGAGCTCCTCCAGGTGCTCCAGCTGCTCCCGGAGATCCGGGATGCGCTGGGAGAGGGTTTGGCGCGCGGCCCGCAGCTTCGCGTACCGGCGGAAGAAGCGCTGGGCGTTCCGGATGGGATCCAGGGCGGGATCCAAGGGGATCTCCACGGCCTTGCCCTCGTAGTCGGGGAGAGTCACGCGGTCGGCACCGGGAGGGATCCGGGAGGCGTAGGCGAGGAGGAGTTCGCCTGCCAGGCGGGCCCCTTCCGCCTCCGCGGCCTCCCGCTGGACCTGCTCCGCTTCCTGCAGGGCCCGGTGCACGCGGGAGGCCGCGGCCTCCACGGCCCGGAGCAGGAAGCGCCGCTCCGTCTCGAACCGGTCCGCGGCGGCCCGGTGCGAGACCACCAGATCCACCGCCTCGCTCATGGAGGTGGAAAGTCCCTCATATCCGGCCATGCAGATGAAGGGGAAGGGAGTGTAGGCCACGGGCTCCCCGTTCCGCCGGTAGAGCTGGGGGTGGAAGTCTCCGGACTGGACTCGCGCGTGGAGGGCGGCGAGCTCCGAACTGAGGCGTTCGGCCATGGTTTCCGGAATCTCGTGCGTCTCGGGATCCCCGACACGCAGGGCGAGCTCGTAGCTGAGCAGGGGCCCGATTCCTCCCACTGCGGCGAGCACCCGCTGCCACAGGGGACCGGTGGTGCTCCGGAGGGCTTCTCCGAGCACTTCCGGGGTGGTGACGCCCGGATGCGGCCGGGGGTCTGGGGGAGGAGGGGTGTAGGGGAGCTGGGGGAGCACGGTGCGTACCCGGGATCGACCCGGACCGATGGCCTTGGCGCACCCGAGGACCACGCCCTCCCGGACCACCACGAGGTTCGCGTGCCTACCCATGAGCTCCGCCACCAGCCGGTAGGAGCCGTCCAGGGCCTCCAGCTCGATCTCCAGGACCCGTTCGTACGGGGGCTGGTGGACTCCGAGGATCCGGGCGTCCACGAGCCGAGCCCGGAGCAGCTGGCCCAGCGGTCCCAGCTCCTCCCGGTCCGGGAGTTCCCGGACGAGGTGGGCCCGGAACCATCGGGCGTCCGCAGACAGCAGGAGTCCCCGCGCGCCCGGTGCCCGGATGCCCAGCAGCACCTCCAGGGGGCCGAGCTGCAGGACCCGGGTGATCCGCAGGGGCAGGAGAGATCGCAGCTCCTGTACCACCGCGGTCAGGACCACGCTGTCGAAGGAGGCGGGCGGCGGCATCGTACCTATGGTACAGTGATCCCGTGGTGCGGAGCATGACGGGCTACGGGCTCGGGGAGGCCCGCGGGGAGGGCGGACGGTGGGTGGTGGAGGCCCGGTCCGTCAACCACCGGTTCCTGGAGGTAAACGTGCGGATGCCTCGGAGCCTGCAGGCTCTGGAGGACCGGGTGCGGATCGCCTTTGCCCAGCGTTTGTTGCGGGGACGGGTGGACGTCTCTATAATCAGGGAAGACCCGGGCCGGCGGGGGAAAGCCGTCCGCGTGGACGCCGAGCTCGCCCGGCAGTACGTCATGGCCCTCGAGGAGCTCCGACAGGCCTTGCAGCTCTCCGACCCAGTCCCGCTCTCCGTGGTTCTGAGCCTCCCGGATGTGGTCCGGGTGGAGGAGACGGAGGAGGATCCGGAGGCCCTGTGGGTGCAGCTGCAGCCCGCGGTGGAGCGGTGCGTGGAGAACCTAGTGCAGATGCGGGAGGCGGAGGGCGTGCGTCTGGCGCGGGATCTGCTGCAGCGCCTGGACCGGATCGAGGCGGCGCTGGAGCGGATCGCGGATCGGGCGCCGGAGGTGGTGCAGGCGTACGCGGCCCGACTGCGTCGCCGAATCCTGGAACTGCTGCGCGAGGCAGGGGCGCCGGAAGCCGCCGTGGACGAGGCGCGGCTGAGCATGGAGGTGGCCCTGTTCGCGGACCGCAGCGACATCAGCGAGGAGGTGGTGCGGCTGCGCAGTCACCTCCAGGAGGCCCGCGCGCTCCTGCAGCAGGGAACCGGGGCCGTGGGCCGCAAGCTGGAGTTCCTGCTGCAGGAGATGATGCGGGAGGCGAACACCGTGGGGGCCAAGGCGGGGGACCTGGAGATCACCCGGGCCGTGCTCGGGATCAAATCGGAACTGGAGAGCCTGCGGGAGCAGGCGCAGAATTTAGAGTGAGTGGCTGGGAGCTGAAGCTCATCCACATCGGGTTCGGGAACATCGTGGCGGCGAACCGCATCGTCGCCATCGTGAACCCTGATTCCGCGCCCATCCGGAGGATCATCCAGGAGGCGCGGGAGAACGGATCGCTCATCGACGCCACCTACGGGCGCCGGACCCGGGCGGTGGTGATCACCGATAGCGGGCACGTGATCCTCTCCGCGGTGCAACCGGAGACCGTGGCGCATCGATACCTGAGCCGCGAGGAAGGCGACGAGGTGGAGGAAGTTCCGGCACGCCCACGTGATCATCACCGTTAGCGGGCTCATCGCGAGCGGCAAGACCACCACCGCTCGGGCGCTGGCCGGGCTGCTGGGCCTCCGGTACCTCTCCGCGGGGGAGGTTATGCGCCGTTGGGCCGCGCAGCGGGGGATCACCCTCCTGCGGTTCTCCGAGCTGGCGGAGCAGGACCACTCCATCGATCGGGAGCTGGACCGGCTGCAGGTGGAGATGGCGCGGGAGGGGGACCTGGTGCTGGACTCCCGACTGGGAGGGTGGTTCGTGGCCGCGGATATGAAGGTGTGGCTGAAAGCCCCGGTGGAGGTGCGGGCGCGGCGGGTGAGCGAGCGGGAAGGAATCCCCGTGGAGGCGGCCCGGGCGGAGCTCCAGCACCGGGAAGAAAGCGAGCGCAGGCGCTACCGGGAGATCTACGGGATTGACCTGGACGACCTCTCCCCCTACCACGTGGTCCTGGACACCTCCCTCTGGGGCCCGGAGGAGGTGACGGAGGCCCTGGCGCTGCTCGCCCGGGCGGTGGGGAGGAGGGTTCCGTGACCGGACGCTGCATCGTGGTGGGGGTGTGCGGCGGAATCGCGGCCTACAAGGTGGTGCACGTGGTGCGGGGCCTTCGCCGGGAAGGGGCGGAGGTCCACGTGGTGATGACCCGGGCGGCCACGCGATTCGTGGGCCCTGCCACCTTCCGGTCCCTCTCCGCAAATCCCGTGATCACGGACCTGTGGGCGTCCACGAACCCCTACGACGAGCCCCATGTGGCCCTCGGCACCCGGGCGGACCTCATCCTCGTGGCCCCCGCCACCGCCCACACCCTCGCGAAGCTCGCGTGCGGCCTCGCGGACGACCCCGTGTGCGCCACCGTCCTTGCATCCAAGGCCCCCGTGCTGCTGGCACCCGCCATGAGTGAGGAGATGTGGCACCACCCCGCCACCCGTCGCAACGTGGAGACCCTGCAAGGGTGGGGCTACCGGCTCGTGGGACCCACCTACGGACGGCTCGCCTCCGGCCAGGAGGGGATGGGCCGCATGGCGGAGCCCGAGGAGATCCTCGCCGCCATCCGGGAACTCATGGGATAACCGGATGCCGGGGAAATCCCCCGCCTGCTGCCTTTCGTTCCGAATCTTCGCTAGACTCGGAGGGGATGCCGTACGTCCTAGTACTCCTGGAGGATTCCCGTTTCCCCTCCCCCGTGCCCTCCCTGGTCCCTCCCGCGCTGGCGGGAGCCGTGCGGCTGGGATGCCGGGTGGCGGTTCCCGTGGGCCGTCGGCTGATTTCCGGATTCGTGGTGGGGACCGTTGACCGCCCGTGTGGGCCCGCTCCCGCGATCCGCTCCGTGTTGGTTTCAGAACCCCTCTTCGACGCGGAGCAGCTCGCCCTGGCCGCGTGGGTGGCGGATCGGTACCTCTGTACGCTTCTGGAGGCCTTGCGGTGCGTGGTCCCCGCGGAAGCCCTGGGACGGACGCGGGTGCGGCTCCGGCTTCGCATGGAGCCTCTCGCTTCCTCTCTGGTGGACGGGCACGCGCTCCGGGCCCTGGGCCTGCTCCGGGAGGGGGCGGACGAAGCCGCGGTGCGGCGGGCTCTGGGAGAGCGGGCGGAGGAGATCCTGCGAAGCCTCCGCAGGGCCGGCTGGATCGAGGAACATCCGGAGGGACTCCGGATCCGGCCCCTGCGGGAGCGGGTCCTGCGGCTGGCGGTGCCTGCGGAGCGTGCGTGGGAGGAGGTAGAACGGCTGCGTCGCCGGGCCCCACGACGGGCAGCACTCTTGGAACGACTGCTGCGGGAGGGCGAGGTTTCCCGGCGGGACGCGGAGGCAAAGCAGGTTCGGGCCCTTCTGGCCTCCGGGCTCGTGGAAGAGGTCCATCACGAGATCTTCCGGGATCCCCTGCGGGGGACCTACCGGGAGGAGGCCGTGCCCCCCGTGCTCACTCCCGAGCAGCACCAGGCGGTGGAGGCCATCACGGAGGCTTTGCGGTCGGGTCGCCCCGAGATCTTCCTGCTGTACGGGGTCACGGGGAGCGGCAAGACCGAGGTCTACCTGCGGGCCACGGAGGAGGCCGTGCGGCTCGGCCGCACGGTGTTGGTGCTGGTGCCGGAGATCTCCCTCACCCCGCAGACGGTGGCCCGGTTCGCGGGCCGGTTCGGAGAGCGGGTGGCGGTGCTCCACAGCCAACTTGCCGCCGGAGAACGGCTGGACACGTGGCGACGCATCCGGCAGGGCGAGTTCTCGGTGGTGGTGGGCCCCCGTTCCGTGGTCTTCGCGCCACTCCCCACCCTGGGCCTCGTGGTGGTGGATGAGGAGCACGAGGGTGCCTACAAGCAGGACCACCCACCCCGCTACCACGCCCGGGAGGTAGCCCTGGAGCGGGCCCGGCGTGCGGGCGCTCCCGCGGTGCTCGGGAGCGCCACGCCCTCCGTGGAGTCCTTCTTCCGGGCGCGGTCCGGGGCATACCGACTGCTGGTATTGCCCCGGCGGGTGGCGGACCGTCCGCTTCCTGAGGTGCGCGTGGTGGACATGCGGAGGGAAACCTCCGTGCTTTCCGGCACCCTGGTGGAGGCCATGCGCCGGCACTTGGAGGCGGGAAGCCAGGTGGTGCTCTACCTGAACCGACGGGGGTACGCGGCGTTCCTGCTCTGTCGGGAGTGCGGGGAGGTCCCCCGGTGCCGACGGTGCGACGTCTCCCTCACGTATCACCTCCACACCCGCACTCTCCGGTGTCACTACTGCGGCCGGGTGCTGCGGGCACCCTCCCGATGCCCGCGATGCGGCGGGGTCCGTATGCGGCCCTTCGGCCCCGGCACCCAGCGGGTGGAGGAGGAAGTGCGGGTCCACTTCGGCGGGATCTCCGTTGCCCGGGCGGACCGGGACACCATGCGTCGCCGGGGAGCCTACGACCGCCTGATGAGGGACCTGCGGACGGGGCACGTTCAGGTGCTGGTGGGTACCCAGATGATCGGCAAGGGGCTGGATCTGCCGCGGGTGGGGCTTGTGGGGGTGGTGGCCGCGGACGTGGGGCTGGGGCTTCCGGACTTCCGCGCGGCGGAGCGCACCTTCCAGCAGCTGGCGCAGGTGGCGGGCCGGGCGGGACGGGGGGAGCAGGCAGGGGAAGTGGTGGTGCAGACGTACCACCCGGACCATCCCGTGATCCGCGCGGCCCAGACCCACGATTACCTCGGGTTCTACGAGGCGGAGGTGGAGGCCCGGAGAACGCACCGCTACCCACCCTTTTCGACCCTGGTGAAGGTCGTGTTCGCGGCCCGAACCGCAAGCCGCGCGGAACAGGCGGCCCGGGACTTCGCTTCCCTGTTGCCAGGCGACGTGGAGGTGCTGGGCCCTTCTCCCGCCCCTCTCGCGCGGCTGCGGGGGTGGTACCGCTGGCAGGTGGTAGTCCGGTCGGAGGAAGAGGTACGCGCCCGGGAAGCGGTGCGTGGGGCCCTGGAGGCCCAGGGAGCCCTGCGCGGGGTGTGGCGGGGTGTGGACGTGGATCCCCTGGAGATGCTGTAAACTACGGATGTGCAGATCATCACGGTGCACCATCCCAGATCGAGCATCCTCCGCCGCAAGGCGAAGCCCGTGGGCAGAGTGACCCCGGAGGTCGTGCGCTGGATGGACGAGATGGTGGAGGTCATGCGCGCGGCCCGGGGCGTGGGGCTCGCGGGGCCTCAAGTGGGTCTGCCGCACCGCATCGTGGTGGTGGAGTACGGAGGGAAGCTCTATCAACTGGCGGATCCCGAGCTGGTGCGGATGGAAGGGGAGGAGTGGGGGCGTGAGGGGTGTCTCTCCATCCCCGGGGTAACCGTGGACCTCCGGCGGGCGAGTCGGGTGGTGGTGCGGGCCAAGAACCGTCGGGGCCGGGGAGTCACCATCGAGGCCGAGGGGTGGCTGGCCCGCATCTTCCAGCACGAGGTGGACCACCTGGACGGGATCCTCATCACGGATCGGGCGGAGCGACCGGAGCACATCCACCGGGTGGAGGAGGAACTGGAGGTCGTGGGCTGAGGGTTCTCTTCCTCGGTACTCCGGAGTTCGCCCTTCCCTCGCTGGAAGCGCTTCACCGTGCCCAAGGGATCGTGGCCGTGGTCACGCAGCCGGATCGGCCCGCGGGCCGCGGGCGGAAGCTGACCTCTCCCCCCGTGGCGGTACGGGCACGGGAGCTGGATCTGCGGGTGCTGCAGCCCGAGCGGCTGCAGGACGCCCGAGCGGAGCTGGAGCGGCTGCGGCCGGAAGTAGGCGTGGTGGTGGCGTACGGGAGGCTCATCCCCCGCTGGCTCCTGACCCTCCCGCCTCACGGCTTCCTCAACGTGCATCCCTCCCTGCTGCCCCGCTACCGGGGTGCTTCGCCCATCCCGCACGCGATCCTGAACGGAGATCCGGAGACCGGGGTGACCGTCATCCGGCTCACGGAGGAGCTGGACGCGGGCCCCATCCTGGCTCAGGAGCGGGTTCCCATCCTTCCACAGGACACCGCCGGAACCCTGGAAGCCAGGCTGGCAGAGGTGGGCGCAGCACTCCTGGTGCGTACCCTGGAGGCCCTGGAGCAGAGCAGGGTTCATCCGCAGCCCCAGGACGCATCCACGGCCACGTACTGCCAAAAGCTCACAAAGGAGGATGGCCGCATCCGGTGGGAAGACCCCGCGGACCGCATCGAGCGGCACATCCGGGCCATGGACCCGTGGCCTGGAGCCTTCACCACCCGGGGGGGACAGTTGCTGAAGATCTGGCGGGCCCGGGTGGTCTCTGCGCAAGGTTCCGGCAGACCGGGAGAGATCGTGCGGAGGACCCGGGAGGGGTTTGTCGTAGCCACGGGGGAGGGGGCACTGGAGGTGCTCGAGGTCCAGCCTCCGGGTGGCCGCCGGATGCCCGCCGCCGCCTACGTACGCGGCCACCGGGTCCAACCCGGGGAGATGTTGGGGATGGACAGATCCGGGTAAAATACCCGCGGAGGTGAGAAAGATGTTCTTCTTCGGCGGTCCGCTGTTCTGGCTGGCGGTGGCCGCATTCCTGTTTGCCCTGTGGGCCCAGTACAGGGTGTGGAGTACGTTCCGCCAGTACAGTCAGGTGCCCGCCAGCAGCGGGCTCACGGGGGCGGAGGTGGCGGAGCGCATCCTGCGCTACAGCGGGGTCACCAACGTGCGCATCGAGCCGGTACCGGGCATGTTGAGCGATCACTACGATCCGCACGCGCGCACCCTGCGGCTCTCACCTCCCGTGTACCACAGCGCCTCCGTAGCCGCCCTGGGTGTGGCGGCCCACGAAGTGGGCCATGCCCTCCAACACAAGGAGCAGTACGCGCCGCTCGCCCTGCGTAACGCCATCGTGCCCGTGGCGGGGATCGGGTCTCAACTGGGCATCTGGCTGTTCTTCATCGGGATGATCCTCGGTCGCTCGGGCGGGTGGCTTATGGATCTCGGCATCCTCCTGTTCCTGGGAGTGGTGGCCTTCACCCTGATCACCCTCCCCGTGGAGTTCGATGCAAGCCGCCGTGCGGTTCAGGTCCTTCAGGCCCACGGCCTCGTCACGCCCCGGGAGGCGGAGGGGGTGCGGGCGGTCCTCAACGCGGCGGCCATGACCTACGTGGCCGCGGCCGCCAGCGCCATCGTCGAGCTGCTGCGCCTGCTGGCCATTCGGCACGCGTCCCGGGAGGAGTAGCACCGCCCCGAACCGGGCGGTTGCCAGGTGGCCGATGCCCGTGCGCTGGCCCTCCAGATCCTCCACCGGGTGGAGGTGGAGGGTGCCTTCAGCAACGTCCTCCTGGCGAATCTCCGGGCCCGGCAGGCGCTCTCCGACCGGGATGTGGAGCTCGCTACCGCGCTCGTGCTGGGGGTGCTCCGCTGGCGGGGGCGGCTCGACTACGTCCTGGAGCGCCTCCTGGCAGAGCCCCTGGAAAGGCTTCCCCCGCGGATCCGGATCATCCTCCGGATGGGTGCTTTTCAACTCCTGTTTTTGGATCGCGTTCCTGCCTACGCCGCAGTCCACGAATCCGTAGAGCTGGCCCGGCGCCACGGCCACCGAGGGACGGCAGCCCTCGTGAACGCCGTGCTCCGTCGCCTCGAGCGGGAAGGGGAGCCTCCACCGCCGGAGGATCCCGTGGAGGCCCTGGCCGTGCGGCAGAGCCATCCCCGGTGGCTGGTGGAGCGGTGGGTGGCGCGGTGGGGGGTTGAGGAAGCCGAGCTGCTGTGCGCGGCCAACAACCGCACCCCGCCCGCCTTCCTCCGGGTGAACCTCCTCCGCGCAACCGTAGAGGAAGTACAGACGCGGCTGCGACGGGCCGGGGTGGAGACCGCTCCGGGATCCTTCCCGGACTCCCTCCGGGTCCTCTCCGGCCCCCCCGCGGAGCGGATGCGGGTGGTGGAGGAGGGACTCGCGTGGCCGCAGGACGAGGGCTCCATGGCGGTGGTCCGGGCCCTTGATCCGCAGCCGGGGGAGGTCGTGGTGGATGCGTGCGCGGCTCCCGGTGGGAAGACGACGCACATGGCGGCCCTCATGGGCAATGCAGGGAAGGTGCTGAGCTGCGAGGTCCATCCCCGGAAGGTGGAAACCCTGCGCCGTCTGAGCGCCCGGGCCGGTGCCACGTGCGTGGAGGTCGTGCCACTGGATGCCCGGCGGCTGGGAGAGCACTATCCCGAGGCTGCGGACCGGGTGCTGGTGGACGCGCCGTGCACCGGACTCGGGGTCATCCGGCGGCGTCCGGAGATCCGGTGGCGGGTCTTACCCGACGGTCCGGCCCGAGCCGCCGGGCGGCAGCGGGAGCTGCTGGCAGGGGCCGCCCGGGCCCTGCGGCCCGGGGGGGTTCTGGTGTACGCAGTGTGCTCGCCGGAACCGGAGGAAGGGGAAGGGGTCGTAGAATGGGGGATGAGGGCGGTGGGACTGGTGCCCAACCCCTTTGCGATTCCCTGGCGGGGCGGGCGTCTGGAAGCGCCGGAGGGGCGGCTGCTGCTGCTGCCGCACCGGCACGACACGGACGGATTCTTCGTTGCCCGGTTGAAACGCAGATCATGAGTGCAGCGCTTTCGCCACAGGCCATGCTCCCCGACCTCCGGTCCATGACGGAGGCGGAGATGGTGGAAGCCCTCACCTCCATGGGCGAACCCCCCTACCGGGGTCGCCAGCTCGCCCGGTGGGTGCATGCCCGCGGTGCTACCACCTTTCAGGGGATGACGGACCTTCCCACGGTCCTGCGGGGGGAACTGGAGGCGCGCTTTCGCCTCACCGCCCTGGAGATCCGCCAGCGTCTTGTCTCTCCGGATGGAAGCACCACCAAGTACCTCTTCGCCTGCCCGGACGGGAGCACCCTCGAGGGTGTGTGGATGCGGTACGCGGATGGCCGGCGCAGCGTGTGCGTGAGCACGCAGGTGGGGTGCGCCATGGCCTGTGCGTTCTGCGCCACGGGCCTCACGGGGCTCACCCGAAACCTCACCGCGGGCGAGATCGTGGATCAGGTGTACGCCATGGCCCGGGACCAGGGTGAGCGGCCCACCCACGTGGTGTTCATGGGGATGGGGGAGCCGCTCGCGAACTACGAGGCCACCGTGCGCGCGGTGCGCCTGCTCAATGCTCCGTACGGCCTGGGGGTGGGGATCCGGCGCATCACCGTCTCCACCGTGGGGCTCGTCCCGCAGATCCGGCGCCTCGCGGAAGAAGCCTTGGACATCACCCTGGCGGTCTCCCTCCACGCGCCCACGGATGAGCTGCGCGCCCGGCTGGTGCCCCTCGCCAGGCGCTATCCACTGGGGGAGCTTCTGGAGACCTGCAGGTTCTACATCGCCCGCACCCGTCGCCGCATCACCTTCGAGTACGTCCTGCTGGAAGGGGTGAACGACACCCCACGGGAGGCCCGTGCGCTAGGGCACCTCCTCCGGGGGATGCTCTGCCACCTCAACCTCATCCCGTGGAATCCCGTACCGGGTCTCGCGTTCCGACGTCCGTCCGTGGAGCGGATGCGAACCTTCGCGTGGACCGTGCGGGCCTACGGGATTCCCACCACGGTGCGGGTGGAGCGGGGCACGGAGATCATGGCCGCCTGCGGCCAGCTGTACCGGGCGGGTACCCCGGGCCGCAGGCCCACGCGGATCGGGATGCGTGGGGAGGGGACGGCCTATGGCGCTCCTTGAGCGGTGGGAGGCGCGGCTGGAGGCCCTGGTGGAAGGCCTCCTCTTCCGCACCGGGGGGCGGGTGCAGCCTGTGGAGGTGGCGCGGCAGCTCCTGCGGGCCATGGACCGACACCACACGGTGAGCGTGCTGCGGGTCTACGCGCCGAACGAATTCGAGGTGGCCCTTCCCCCTCAGGACTTCGAAGCACTCTTGCCCTTCCTCCGGGCCCTGGAGGAGGAGCTGCGGATGTTCCTCCGACAGCATGCGGAGGAGCGGAGCTACACACTCGTGGGGCCCATCACCGTCCGCTTCGCGCCGGACGAGGCCCTCCCCGCGGGGCAGCTGCGGATCAGGACGAGGGTGGCACCGGACCCGGAGGAAGCTCCCCAGGGAGCTCAGGCCGTGGGGTCCCGGGACACCCGGGTGTACCGCATGGCGCCCGGCGGCGTCCTGGTGGTGGTGCAGGGCGTACAGCAGGGCGCGCGGTTTTGTCTCCGCAAGAACCCCACCGTGGTGGGACGGCGGCCCACGTGCGACGTGGTGATCCCGGATCCGGGTGTATCCCGGGAGCACCTGCGGGTGGAGCGGGACGAAGAAGGGTGGCGCGTGGTGGACTCGGGTTCCACAAACGGGACGTTCATAAACGACCGGAGGGCCACGATCCACCGGCTGCGGCACGGGGACCGGATCCGCATCGGGTCCACGGTCCTGGAGTACCGCGAGGAGGAGGCGTGAACGAGCTGGTGTTCCTACTCCTCCGGTACCTGCTGCTGGCCCTGCTGTTCCTGTTCCTGTACCGGGCCGTGCGGGTGATGCAGGAAGAGCTCCGCAGGGCGAGCGGGGAGGCATCCGTACCTCCCGCGATCCTAACGGTGGAGGAGGCAGAGGGGAGGGTGCGGCCCGGCCAGGTGTTCGTGGTCTCCGGGGAGGCGGTGATCGGGCGCTCCCCAGGGGCACAGGTGGTGCTGGCCGACGAGTTCGCGAGCCACCGACATGCCCAACTCGTGGTGCGCGGGGGGCGCTACTGGATCGAGGATCTGGGCAGCAGGAACGGAACGTACCTCAACGGGCAGCGGATTGAAGCTCCGGCACCGCTCGCGGACGGGGACCTGGTACGCATCGGGAGCACCACCCTGCGGTTCCGATGGCCCACTTAGGCCCGAGGACGGGGAGCATGACCCGGACGCGGCGAGCGGATCCCGTACTCTACGGCTCCTCGTTGGCCCTGAGCCTCGGGGGATTCGGGATGGTGTACGCGGTCCGCCATCCCGGGGATTCCCTGGTGCCCGTGGGATATGGCGTCCTGGTGCTCCTCAGCCTTCCCGTCATCCACCTGGCCCTGCTCAGGAGCGGGTTCCGGGGGGATGACCTGGTGCTGCCCGTGACCCAGGCCCTGGTGGGATTGGGGCTGGTGGCGCTGTACCGGCTTCAACCGGCGAGCATGGTGCGGCAGGCCACATGGGTGTTGGCGGGACTCGGGGGGTTTCTGCTCGCCTACCACGCGGCATCGACGGCGGAGCGCCTGAGCCGGTACCGCTACCTGTACGCCGCGAGCGCCCTGGTGCTCCTGGCGAGTGCCCTCGTCTTCGGGGTGGAGCGGGGCGGGGCGCGCCAGTGGCTGGACCTGGGGTTCGCGAGCTTCCAGCCCTCGGAAGTGGTGAAGGTGTGCCTCGTGCTGTTCCTGGCCAGTTACCTGGCGGAGCACCACCGGCTTATTGCCCTTCGCCCGCCGCAGGAGGTGGAACGGCGGATCCTGTTGCCCGTGGCGGCGGTGCTGGGCGCAAGCCTCCTCATCCTGGTGGTGCAGCGGGACCTGGGAGGGGCTCTGCTGTACCTCAGCCTCGTGCTCGGGATGGTGTACGTGGGCACCGGTCGGTTAGAGTACGTGGCCGCGGGTACCCTTGCCTTCCTGGTGGGCGCGGGGGCGTGTGCGGCCCTGTTCCCCCACGTGCGGGCCCGCTTGGAGGTCTGGATGGATCCGTGGCGGGACCTAGCGGGTTCCGGGTATCAGGTGGGGCAGGCCCTGTTCGCCCTGGCGAGCGGAGGACTTGCGGGAACCGGGTTCGGACTCGGGTACCCCGAACTCATCCCCGCGGTGCACACGGACCTGGTCTTCGCGGCCATCGGGGAGGAGCTGGGATACGCGGGAGCTCTGGGCGTGATCCTGCTCTACATGCTCCTCGTGACCCGGGGATTCCGGATAGCCCTGCAGGCGAAGCGGGCCTTTCCCCAGCTCGTGGCCGCGGGCGCAAGCCTCGTGCTCGCGACCCAGACCCTCCTCATCCTGGGGGGGTCCGTGCGCCTGCTTCCCCTTACGGGGCTCCCGCTCCCCTTCGTGAGCTACGGTGGGAGCGCTATGGTCAGCAACCTCGTGCTCCTGGGCTTGTTGCTGGGGATCTCGCACCACGAGGAGACCCTGCACGGGAGGCGGGCGTGACAGGACGCATCCGGAGGCTGGCGGGCTTTCTGCTCGCCCTTTTCCTCCTCCAGGTCCTCGGAGCGGCGTACTGGCAAGTATGGGTGGGTCCACGGCTTGCCCAGGATCCTCGGAACCCCCGGCTCCTGCTGGCCGAGGACCGGGTGGAGCGGGGGAACATCCTGGACCGGAACTACGCGCCCCTGGCCCGCACCCGTGTGGAGGCCCGTCGGGCCGTTCGGGAGTACCCAACCGGTCCCCTCTTCGCGCACCTGGTGGGGTACCGGCACCCGCGTCTGGGAAAGGCGGGGCTGGAGGCCAGTCTGGACGGAATCCTCCTGGGGGCCACGGAGCGCACGCCGTGGGAGGAGTGGCGGGATCGAGTCCTAGGCGGAAGGAGGCGGGGATTCGACGTGGTCCTCACGGTGGACCAGGAAATCCAGCAGGTCGCCGCGCAAGCCCTGGGCGGCTGGAGGGGCGCAGTGGTGGCCCTGGATCCCCGGGACGGCGCGATCCTGGCCATGGTGAGCGCGCCGTCCTTTGATCCCAACCTGCTGGAGCGGAACTGGGCCGTCCTCCGTCGGGATCCCACCAGCCCTCTCCTGAACCGGGCCACGCACGGTCTCTACCCGCCCGGCTCCACCTTCAAGGTGGTCACCATGGCCGCGGCCCTGAGCCGGAGGGCCGCGGATCCCGATATGCGCTTTTTCTGTCCGGGGTTCATCCTGGTGCGTGGCCGCCCTATCCTGGATTTGGGCGGGCGGGCCCATGGATCCCTCACCCTGCGGGAGGCCCTGGTGTGGAGCTGTAACGTGACCTTCGTCCACCTGGGCCTGCGGGTGGGAGGGTCTACATTGCGGGAGTTCGCGGCCGCGTTCGGATTGGGAGAAGCACCGCCCTCAGAACTGCCCAGCGAGGCGGGCCATCTCCCGGACCCCGAGGAGGTGGCCGGGGATGGGGTTGCGCAGCTGAGCTTCGGGCAGGGCAGCCTGCTCGTCACTCCCCTGCAAATGGCCCTCCTCACCGCGGTCCTAGCGCGGGGGGGCGTGCGGATCCGGCCCTACATGGTAGCCCAGGTGCGCACGGCAGAGGGAGAGGTGGTAGAGCGGCACCGCGCCAGGTCCGGGGAGCGGATCCTCGTAGAGGGAGTGGCTCGGGTGGTGCGCGATACCATGGTGGAGGTGGTGACACGCGGCACCGGGCGTGCGGCCGCCCTTCCCGGTGTGGCGGTGGCAGGCAAGACCGGAACCGCCACGGCTCCGGGTGGGGCCCCGCATGCGTGGTTCATCGGGTTCGCGCCCGCCCACCGGCCCCGCGTGGTGGTGGCGGTGGTGGTGGAGCGGGCAGGTACGGGAGGGCAGGTGGCGGCCCCCATCGCCCGGGAAGTCCTCCGGCGGGCCCTGGAACGGGTGCCATGATGGCGGTGACCGTGGGGACGGTGCTCGCAGGGAGGTACGAGCTGCTGGAGCCCGTGGGGCAGGGCGGGATGGCTACGGTGTTCCGGGCCCGCCGCCTCACCGACGGCGCGGTGGTGGCGGTGAAGGTCCTCCATGAGCACCACGCGCACGATCGGGAGTTCGTGGAGCGGTTCCAGCGGGAAGCCCGGGCCGCCTCGCAGCTCCGCCACCCCAACATCGTCCCCGTGCTGGAGAGCGGCAGCGACCGCGGTGTGCACTTCATCGTGATGGAGTTCGTGGAGGGAACAGATCTCAAAACCCTTCTGCGACGGCGGGGCCGCCTGCGGGAGGAGGAAGTGGTTCGCATCGCCGTGGAAGTGTGCAAGGCCCTCGCCTATGCCCACGCGCGGGGAATCGTGCACCGGGACATAAAGCCTCAGAACATCCTCATAACCCCTGAAGGAGCCGTGAAGGTCACGGATTTCGGGATCGCCCGGGCCGCCACCAGCGCCACCATCACGGAGGCCGGCACCGTGCTCGGCTCCGTGCACTACCTCGCGCCCGAGCAGGCCCTCGGCAACCCGGTGGGGCCCGGTGCGGACCTCTACGCCCTCGGCGTGGTTCTGTACGAGCTCCTCACGGGCCGGCTTCCCTTCGAGGGCGAGTCTCCCATCGCCATTGCCCTGCGGCACGTGCACGATCTCCCCCCACCCCCCCGGAGCGTGAACCCCGAGATCTCGCCCCGCCTGGAGGGCATCGTCCTCCGGTCGCTCGCGAAGTCTCCCCTCCACCGGTACCGGTCCGCGGAGGAGCTGTCCGCGGACCTGGAGGGACGATCCGATGCGTGGCGGGAGCTGCCCACGGTGGTCATTCATGCACGCAACGCGCCGCCCGCTCCTCCTCCGGGACGGAGAGGACGGCGACGGGGGATTCCTCCCGTGGGCGTGGCGGCACTCCTGCTCCTCGCGGCCGTAGGCGCCACCCTCGCGGCGTGGCGGGTGGTGAACGCTTACTTCACCGTGGCGGAGGTCACGGTTCCGGATCTGCGGGGAAAACCCTTGGGGGAAGCCCAGGAGATCCTGGCGGGCGCGGGCCTGAGATTGGAGGTCCTGCGCCGGGATTACCACGACCGCTATCCGGTGGACACGGTGGTGGATCAGATGCCCCCTCCCGGAATGCGGGTGCGGGAAGGGCGGGTGGTCCAGGTGGTGGTGAGCCAGGGGCCGGAGCTGGTGCAGGTGCCAGATGTGACAAACCGACCCCTCGCCGAAGCCCGCATCCTTCTCGCCCAGGCGCGCCTTCGCCTGGGCACGGTGCAGGAAGCCTACCACGACCGCTTCCCGAGCGGAGTGGTCATCGCCCAGGAGCCTGCCGCACACGCGCAGGTCCCGCGGGCAAGCGTGGTGCACCTGGTGGTGAGTAAGGGACCGGAGCCAGTCCAGGTTCCTGATCTGGCGGGGCTCACCCTGGACGAGGCCCGGGCACAGCTCGCGCCGCTGGGGCTCTCCCTGGGTCGGGTGCGCTACGCTCCCCGCGCGGACGCGCCGCCGGGAACCGTGGTGGAGCAGGATCCCCCTCCGGGAGCCACGGTACGCCGGGGGAGCGGGATCGCGGTGCTCATCGCCACCGCGCCGCCACCCACCCCAGAGCCCTCTCCCGCTCCGCTGCCCTCCCCGAGTCCCCCGATTCCTTCCCCCGCGCCTGCGGAACCCACGCCTCCTCCGGCTCCGGAGACCACGCCGGAGCCGGGCGGGAACACTTCCACCACGGAGCTGGCGGTCGAGCCCGGCAGAGGGGGGAGATGCGACGGGTACGGGTCGTGGTACACCTGCCTCCGGGGGATCCCCAGGAGGTGCGCATCGTGGCGGTAGACCAGCGGGGGGTGCGGGAGGTGTACCGGAGACGGCATCAGGCGGGGGATCGGCTGGTGCGGTGGCTGGAGGTCTACGGATACGCCGTCGTCCAGGTATACCTGGACGGTCGCTTTGTACGGGAGTTTCGGCCCTGAGATGCAGTTTGCCCTGGTGGTGCACCCGGACTGTCGGCGGCACAGGAACCCGCCGGGACACCCGGAGCGACCCGAGCGGTTGACCGCCATCGAGCAGGCGCTCCAGCACGCGGACCTGTGGGAGAGGCTCCCGCGGGAGCAACCGGAGCCCCTGGATCCTGAAGCTCTGCTCGCGGTGCACAGCCGGAACCTGGTGGAACGGATCCAGACCCTGGATCGGGCAGGTGGAGGGCAGTTGGGCCCGGATACCTATGTCTCCGAGGGATCCTGGACCGCGGTGCTGGCGGCCGCCAGCACCGCGGTCCACGCCGCGGAGGCGGTCGCCTCGGGCCGCCTGCATCGGGCCTTCGCCCTCCTCCGACCGCCGGGCCACCACGCCACTCCCACCCGCGCCATGGGCTTTTGCCTCGTCAACCACCTGGCCCTGGCCGCGCGGCTCCTCATGGACCGGCATCCCGTGAACCGGGTGATGATCGTGGACTGGGACGTGCACCACGGCAACGGGACCCAGGAGATCTTCTACCGGGACGGGCGGGTCCTGTTCCTCTCCCTTCACCAGGAGTTCTGGTATCCCGGCACAGGCCAGGTGGAGGAAGTGGGAGCGGGCGAGGGCGAGGGGTTCACGGTAAACGTGCCTCTCCCTCCAGGCACGGGCGAAGGAGGATACCGGACGGTGTTCGAGGAGATCGTGCTCCCCCTGGGGGATGCCTTCCGGCCGCAGATGGTGCTCATCTCCGCGGGATTCGACGCCCACCAGGCAGATCCCTTGGGGCGGATGGTGCTTGTGAGCGCGAGTTTCGGGCGCCTGTGCGGGATGCTGGTGGAGGGCGCGCAGCGGTGGTGCGAGGGCCGCGTGGTGGGAGTTCTGGAGGGAGGCTACGATCCCCAGGGCCTGGGATGGTCCGTGGCCCACACCCTCTCCGTGCTGGCTGGCGAAGCCCTGGAGTCAGCTCCCGCGGAGTCCCTTCCCCGGGAGTGCCCGTACGCCACCATCCAGGCCCGCATCCGGGAGGTGCGGGGAGTCCTGCGGCACTACTGGGCCATCTAGGGAGCGATCCCCTCTGCTTGCCTATAGGGGGAATAGGTGGGTATAATGACTCGCTGCGTGTGACATCACGAGGACAGGGCGGGCCCATGACGGAGGAGAGTCGGACGGAACGTTCGGACGAGGTCACCATGGAGAGCACGGTCCCGCGGGTGGAGGCGCATTCCATCGTGCGGGGTACGGTGGTCCGCATCGACCACGAGGGAGTGCTCGTGGACATCGGAGCGAAGTCCGAAGGGCTCATCCCGCCCCGGGAGCTCCGGGAGGAGGATGCCGCCCACCTCCAGGTGGGCGCGGAAATTGACGTCTACGTGATGAAGGTGGAACAGGAAGAGGGGAACATCCTTCTCAGCAAGCGGCGGGCGGACGCATTGCTGGCGTGGGATCGCGTGGAGAACGCCTTTCGGGAGGGCCGGATTCTCCACGCCATGGTGGTGGACCGGGTCAAGGGCGGCCTGGTGGTGGACATCGGACTCCGGGGATTCGTGCCGGGATCCCACGTGGATCTCTCCCAGGTGAAGGGGCGGCGGTTCGAGAACTTGGTGGGGGAGAGCATTCCCCTCAAGGTCATCGAGGTGGATCGGGAACGCAACCGCGTCATCCTCTCCCACAGACAGGCGGTGGAGGAGGAGCGGGCGCGGTTGCGAGAGGAGCTGTTCCGCACCCTCCGGGAAGGGGACGAGCGGGAGGGCGTGGTGCGGCGAATCACGGACTTCGGGGCCTTCGTGGATCTGGGAGGGGTGGATGCCCTGCTGCCCGTCAGCGAGATCTCCTGGACATACATCAAGCACCCTTCCGAGGTGCTCCGCCGGGGACAGCGCATCCGGGTTCGGGTGATCAAGGTGGACCCGCAGGCCGGGAAGATCAGCCTGAGCCTGAAGCAGGTGCTACCGGATCCGTGGACGGAGGTTCCGCACCGCTACCGGGTGGGTGAGGTGGTCCGCGGAAAGGTGGTGCGGCTTGCGCCTTCCGGTGCCTTCGTGCGGTTGGGGGATGTGGACGGATTCTTACCCGCGAGCGAGGTGGCGGAACGGCGGGTGCCGAAGCTGGAGGAGGTGCTGCAGCCGGGTCAGCAGATCGAGGCCACCATCATCGAGTTGCGGCCAGAGCAGCGCCGGATGGTGCTGAGCGTCCGGCGCCTGGCGCGGGAACGGGAGCGCCAGCAGCTGGTGGAGTACCAGCAGACGCAGGTCCATTCCGGCCGGGTCACCATCGGGGAGGTGGCCGGGGATCTGCTGCGCCAGGCGCTGCAGGGAGGAAAGGAACTCGGCGAGAAGCAGGGTTCGTCCTGAAAGGCGGAGGGAGATTTTCCCGTTCGTCTTGGTGGGATTTGGAAGTTTCGGGGCGTGGCGCAGCTTGGTGAGCGCGCAGCGTTCGGGACGCTGAGGTCGGCGGTTCAAATCCGCCCGCCCCGACCAGCCCCTGTGTTCTCCCGGACAGATCCGGTGATGCTCCAGGACGGGTGATGACCCGGTGAACCGCAAGGCCATCGTCCGTTCGGACGGAGCCTCCCGGGGCAATCCAGGCCCCGCGGCCATCGGGGTGGTGATCGAGACCCCTGCTGGGCGCATCCTCCGGGAGATCTCGGAGCGAATCGGGGTGGCCACGAACAACGTGGCGGAGTACCGGGCCCTGCTACGCGGGCTGCAGGCGGCCGCGGAACTGGGGATCCCACGGGTGGAGATCCGGGTGGACAGTGAACTCCTGGCGCGCCAGCTGCTGGGCCAGTACCGGGTGCGTAGTCCGCAGCTGCGTCCCCTGTACGAGGAGACACGGAGGAAGCTTGCGGGGTTCCGGGAGGCGGTGATCCGTGCGGTCCCGCGGGAGGAGAACGTCCGGGCGGACCGGCTCGCGAACCAAGCCCTGGATACGCCACCGTATATAATGGAACTGAAGACCGGGAGAGGCGGCCGGGCGGCCGCCCTTCGCGTGAGGAGGGAGGAAAGTCCGGGCTCCACAGGGCAGGGTGGTGGGTAACACCCACCGGGGGTAACCCTAGGGAAAGTGCCACAGAAACATACCGCCGGCCACTTGGCCGGTAAGGGTGCAAAGGTGCGGTAAGAGCGCACCGGCGGCGTGGTGACACGCCGGCCAGGCAAACCCCACCCGGAGCAAGGCCAGGTAGGGGGAGAGGAGGTGGCCCGCTGATCCCCGGGTAGGCCGCTTGAGGCCTCCGGCAACGGAGGTCCCAGAGAGATGGCCGCCCCGCCGCCTGTGCGGCGGACAGAACCCGGCTTATAGGTCGCCTCTTCCGGTCGAGATCCGAACGGCGCCGGGGCCAAGGCCATGGATTGCCCGTACTGCGGAAGCCCGAATGTGGTCCCCAACGTGACCATTCGGTGGAGTCAGGTCCGGGGGGTGTTCGTGCCCCGTCGGGGGGCCTACTGCACCTCCTGCGGGAAGGCGTTCGAGGGGAGGGGAGGGGGCGAGCTCGCCCTACGCAGCGTGCTCATCGAGCGCATCACCCCCGCCATCCGGAGCCTCCAGGAGAGCGGGGACCTCATCGTGATCCGGCACCGCAACGGAACCCTCGAACTGGTCTACTGAGCTACGAAAGGCTGTTCTCTTCCATTTCTGAAAACTTTCTTCGAGAATCTTCGTGCACCCGGCAGGAATTGCGTTCCCTATCGAGAAATGGTGGGGAACGGTGGGGAACGGTGGGGAGCCAACGCCACCATCACGCGCCGGGGGCATGTTCAAGGGCGAGTTCCACTATGTGCTGGACGAGAAGGGACGCCTCGTCATCCCGCCTAGGTTCCGGAGGGTCCTGGGAGACCGGTTCGTGGTCACCCGGGGCTTCGATGGATGTGTGGTGGTCTACCCGGAGGAGCAGTGGCGCGTGGTGGAAGAGAAGCTTCAGGCGCAGCCCATCGCGAACCGGCAGTTCGTGCGGTACCTGCTGGGCAGTGCCGTGGAGGTGGAGCTGGATCGGCAGGGCCGGTTCGTCCTCCCCGCACCCCTGCGGGAGCATGCGGGAATCCAGCGGGAGGTGGTGGTGGTCGGGCTCATCCACAAGCTGGAGATCTGGAGCAAGGAGCGGTGGCAGCAGTACCTCGCCCAGACGGAACAGGACGAGGCGAAGCTGTTGGAGGCCATGCGCGATCTCGTTCTATGAAGTGAGGGATGCGCGGAGACCGGGACCCGGTCGAGCACTCGACGAGCCTTGATCGCAGCGACGACGCCGTACCCCTCGCAGTCCCCCTCTGCCCGATGCTCCGCAGACTTCCCTAGACGCGGCGGCACCGGGTCCCGCTCCCCGCGCATCCCGGTTCCCATGACCTCCTGGCACATCCCCGTCCTCCTGCGGGAAGTCCTCACCTGGCTGGATCCCCGGCCAGGCGGCCTCTACGTGGACGCTACTGTAGGCACCGGAGGGCACGCGGAGGCCATCCTGGAGCGCATCCTCCCCGGGGGAAGGCTTGTAGGGTTGGATCGGGATCCGGAGGCCCTCGCGGTGGCCCGAAAGCGCCTGGAGCGGTTCGGGGCCGCCGTGCGGCTCGTGCAGGCAAACTTCGCGGATCTCCAGCGGGTCCTCCGGAGCCTGGGGATCGAGGGGGTAGGGGGGGTGCTCTTGGACCTGGGGGTCTCCGGGCTGCAGCTGGCAGCGCCTCATCGGGGCTTCAGCTTCCGCCTTCCCGGCCCCCTCGACATGCGCATGGATCCCACCGCCCCCGTCACCGCCGCGGACCTCGTGAACCGCCTTCCCGAACGGGAACTGGCGGAACTCCTCCGGCGGTATGGGGAGGAGCCCTTTGCTTTCCGCATCGCCCGGGAGATCGTCCGACGTCGGCCGCTTTCCACCACCCAGGAGTTGCGGGAAGCGGTCCTCCGCGCGGTTCCCCGAAGTGCGTGGCCCCGGAGGGTGGACGTGGCCACCCGGACCTTTCAGGCCCTGCGCATCGCGGTGAACCGCGAGCTGGAGGCCCTGGAACAGGTGCTCCCGCAGGCGGTGGAGGTGCTGCGTCCGGGCGGTCGGCTGGTGGTCATCAGCTTCCACTCCCTGGAGGACCGGATCGTCAAGCGCGCCCTCCGGAATACAGCACACCTGCGGGTGCTCACGCCTAAGCCCGTGCGCCCCTCCCCGGAGGAGGTGCGCCGCAACCCTCATGCCCGCAGTGCCCGGCTGCGGGCCGCGGAGAGGATTTGAGGATGACCGCGCCCCTTGCCCGTTCCATCCCGCGTCCCTCTCCTTCCCACCGACCTAGGGAAGGGCGTGCGACCCGGCGAGCGGGTCGGGCGCTGGGGATCGCGATCCTGCTCGCGTCCCTCCTCGTGGCCAACGTGTGGCTGGAGACGGTGGCGGCGGAACGGGGGGAGCGTCTGCGGGTTCTGCGCGGGGAGGTGGACCGCCTCCAGCAGGAGCAGGCCCGGCTGCGGGCCCAGGTAGGGGTCCTGCGAAACCCGGAGCGCATCGAGCGGCTGAGCCGGCACATGGGACTGGCCCCGCCTACGGAGGCCCAGCGCGCCTTCGTGGTGGTTCCTCCGCCTCCGGAGCCCGCACCCGCCGCGGTGGAGGAACGTCCGTGGTGGGCGCAGCTGGTGGTACGGGTGTGGGAAGGCCTAGCCATCGCCCACGAGCGTCGCTGATCCGGCCTCGTCGCCCGATCTCCGTCCCCCTCCGGGCGCGCGTCCGGATCCTCTTCCTCGGTTGGACGCTCCTCCTCCTGCTCGTAGCAGGTCGGGTGGCGTACTGGCAGGCCACCCGATCCGAGGCCATGCGGAGCCTGGCCGTTCGCCAGCAGCAGGATCTCCTCGTGCTTGCCGCCTCCCGTGGCCGGATCTACGACCGGAACGGTCGGGAGCTCGCCACGAACGTGCCCACCCTGAGCGCCTACGCGATCCCCCGGAACATCCGGAACCCGCAGGCCTTTGCGCGCCGGGTGGCCGCCGTCCTTGGAGTGCCACCCGAGCGCATCCTGGCACGGCTTACGCCGGATCGTTACTTCGTGTGGATTGCCCGCCATCTGGCCCCGCAGGCCGCACAGCAGCTGCGGGCCCTGGGGCTTACAGACCAGCTGGGCTTCGAGCGGGAGGAAAGACGTGCTTACCCTCTCGGTCCGCTCGCCGGGCAGGTGCTGGGGTTCACGGGCATCGACAACCAGGGCCTGTGGGGGGTGGAAGCCCGCTATGACGCGGTGCTGCGCGGAACCCCGGGTCAGGCGGTGCGGGTCCGGGATGCCCTGGGCCGCGAGATCCTGGAGGGCCGGCGTGTGCTCGTTTCTCCCAAAAACGGCGCGGACCTGTTCCTCACCCTGGACACGGTGGTGCAGCACATCGCGGAGCGGGAGCTGCAGGAAGCCCTCCAGGTCCATGGCGCGCGGGCGGGCGTGGCGGTGGTGATGGACGTCCGAAGCGGGGAACTGCTGGCGGTGGCCAATGTCCCCCGCTTCGATCCGAACCGGTATGCACAGACTTCCCCTGAGGTCTGGCGCAACCGGGCGGTGGCAGAGGTGTATGAGCCCGGGAGCACCTTCAAGGTGGTGGTCATGGGCGCGGCCCTGGAGAGCGGTGCAGTGAGCCCAAAGACCTTGTTCCGTTGTCCCGGATCCCTCCAGGTGCCGGGCGGTCACCGCATCCGGGAGGCGCAGGGGGAAGCCCACGGGGAGGTGCGGCCCGCGGACATCCTGCGCCTCTCGTGCAACGTGGGAGCTGCCCTCACCGCGGCGCGTTTGGGTCCGGACCGTCTGTACAAGGCCATCCTCCGGTTCGGGTTCGGGCAGCCCACGGGCGTGGAGCTTCCCGGGGAGGCCGCGGGCATCGTCCGCCCACCCTCGGAGTGGACGGGGCCGGATCTGTATACCCTAGGCTTCGGACAGGGCATCGCGGTGACCCCGCTGCAGCTCCTGCGGGCCGTGGCTGCTATCGGCAACGGTGGTCTGCTGGTGCGTCCTACCCTGATCTCCTTCCTCCGGAGCCCGGACGGGCGGGCCCTGGAGCTTCTGCAGGCATCCCCGCCCGTCCGCGTGCTCAGCCCGCAGACGGCCCGGCGGCTGCTGGAGATGATGGTGCGGGCGGTGGTGGAGGGCACGGGCAGGGCCGCGGCCGTGGAGGGCTACACGGTGGCTGGCAAGACGGGGACCGCGCAGAAGCCAGGGCCCCGGGGCGGGTATCTTCCCGGGAAGTACGTGTCCTCCTTTGTGGGCCTCGTGCCCGCCTCCTCCCCGCGGCTCGCGATCTTGGTCCTGCTGGACGAGCCCAGAGGAGCGTACTACGGCGGGGTGGTGGCGGCGCCCGTGTTCCGGCGGATCGCCTCCCAGGTCCTTTGGCATCTGCGTATCCCGCCGGACGGAGGCCCTACGGTTCCGGAGAGCGGCCCGGAGCTCCGGGACTGAAGGGCGTATAATCGCGAACGGATATCACCCCGCCGAGGTGCGCATGCGGTTAAGGGAACTCCTCCATGCCCTCCCCGCCTGTAGGATCCTGGGCGGGATGGAGGCGGAGATCCACGGGATCTGCTCGGACTCCCGCACCACGCGGCCCGGCGACCTCTTCTGCGCTATCCCCGGCCGGCGGTACGACGGTCACGCCTTCGCGGCGGAGGCGGTGGCGCGGGGTGCCGCGGCGGTGCTGGTGGAGCGGCCGGTGGACGTTCCGGTGCCGCAGATCGTGGTCCCCTCCGTGCGGCGCGCCCTGGGACCGCTGGCCTCCGCCTTCTACGGCCACCCCTCCCACCACCTGCGTGTCGTCGGCGTCACCGGCACGAACGGCAAGGGGACGGTCACCTACCTCCTGCGGGCGGCGCTGGAGGCGGGGGGAGTTCCGTGCGGGGTGATCGGCAGCCTCGGTGCGGTGGTGGGATCGGAGGTGCTGCCCCTTTCCCTCACCACCCCGGAGGCCCCGGACCTCCACGCCCTGTTCCACCGGATGGTGCGAAGCGGCCTGCGATTCGTGGCGGTGGAGGTGGCTTCCCACGCCCTCGCGCAGGAGCGCGTGGGCGGGGTACGGTTTGCCGCCGCCGCCTTCACCAACCTCACCCAGGACCACCTGGACTTCCACGGTACCTTCGAGGCATACCGGGATGCGAAGGCCCTGCTCTTCGAACGGGTGGAGCCGGACGGGATCTGCGTGATCAACCGGGAGGATCCCGCGGGCGCCTACATGGCGGCCCGGAGCCGCACACCGGTCTGCTGGTATGGGTTCGGGCAGGAGGCCCACGTACGGGCGGAGGATGTGTCCATGGATCTTGAGGGAGCCACCTTCACCGTGCGCACGCCCCGGAGCCGCGCCCGGTTCCGGCTGTCCCTGTGCGGGATCTTCAACGTCCTCAACGCCCTGTGCGCCATCGCCCTGGGCGAGCACTTCGGAGTTCCCCTGGACGCCATGACGGACGCGTTGGGACGTTTTCCCGGCCTTCCGGGCCGGTTCGAGCGCGTGGACGAAGGGCAGGACTTCGCGGTGATCGTGGACTACGCGCACACGCCGGATAGCCTGCGGGCCGTACTGGAGACCGCACGGCACATGGCATCCGGTCGGGTGATCGTGGTGTTCGGATGCGGCGGGGATCGGGATCCCACGAAGCGCCCCGTGATGGGCCGGGTCGCCTCGGAGCGGGCGGACCTGGTCGTGCTGACCTCCGACAACCCACGGACCGAGGATCCCCTGCGCATCCTCCACCAGATTCAAGCGGGTGTGCCCGACGGCACGCGGTGCGTGGTGGAGCCCGACCGCGGGGCGGCCATTCGGCTGGCCATCGCGGAGGCCCGCTCAGGGGATGTGGTGCTGCTCTGCGGAAAGGGGCACGAGTCTTACCAGATCGTGGGATCCGAGTGGATTCCCTTCGACGATCGGGAGGAGGCTCGGAAGGCCCTGCGGATGCGGGGATATGGCAGGTCCTGAGAAGTGGCTGACCCTCGCGGAGGTGGCGAAGGCCACGGGCGGCAAAACGCGGGGCGATCCGCAGACCTCCGTCTGCGGGATCTCGGTGCACAGCGCGCGGGTGCGGCAGGGAGAGCTCTTCGTGGCCCTGCGGGGTCCCCGAAGGGACGGCCATGACTTCGTGCAGGAGGCGGCGGCGCGGGGCGCCGCGGCGGCCCTGGTCTCCCGACCCGTGGAGGCGGGAGTCCCGCTGGTCCTCGTGCCAGACACCGTCCAGGCCCTTCTGCCCCTCGGGGCCCTGTGGCGATCCCGGTTCGCGGTGCGGGCCGTCGGCGTGACGGGAAGCGTGGGGAAGACCACCACCGTCCAGCTCATCGCCGCCGTGCTCTCCTCGACCTTCCCCGTGCACGTGAGCGCACCGGAGTGGAACGCGGAGCTGGGGGTTCCTCTGACCCTGTTCGGTCTGGAGGCCGCGCACCGATTCGTGGTGGTGGAGCTCGGCATGCGGGGAGAGGGACAGATCCGGACGTTGTGCGAGGCGGTGCGCCCGGAGATCGGGGTGGTGACGAACGTGGGGACCGCGCATCTGGAACTGCTGGGCTCCGTGGAGGCCATTGCCCGGGCGAAGGGGGAGCTTGTGGAGGCCCTGCCGGAAAACGGCTGGGCGGTTCTGAACGCGGACGACCCCCGGGTGTGTGCCATGGCCCGTGGTGCGCGGGCCCGGGTCGTGTTCTACGGGACCGGGGCCGGAGAGGTCCACGCGGAGGACATCCGGGTGGAGACCCAGGGGGTGCGGTTTGTGCTCTGTACCCCGCAGGGCCGCCTCCCGGCCCGCCTCCCCCTCCCCGGCCGGCACCTCCTCTCCAACGCGCTCGCGGCCGCGGCGGTGGGATGGGTGTGCGGCGTGCCCCTGGAGGCCGTGGGGGAAGCCCTTTCGAGGTTCCGACCGCCCCGGATGCGGCTGGAGGTGCGGAAGTCGCCGCGCGACGTCCTCCTCGTCAACGATGCGTACAACGCGAGCCCGGAGTCCCTGCGTGCCGCGTTCGAGACCGTGCGGGTTTTGCGGGGAGGGCGCAGGTTCGTGGCGGTGCTGGGGGAGATGCGGGAGCTGGGACCGGTTCGGGAAACGGCGCACCTTGAGGCAGGGCGCTGGTGCGCGGAAGAGGGAGTAGAAGTGCTGGTGGCAGTAGGGGAAGGTGGCGCCCTCATCGCCAGAGGGGCCCTTGAGGCGGGAATGCCGGAGGAGCGCGTCCTCCTGGCACGCGATGCAGAAGAGGCCGCCCGGTGTGCGGCGGAGCGGGTCAGGTCCGGCGATGTGGTGCTCATTAAGGCGTCCCGGGCCGTAGGGCTGGAACGGGTGGCGGAGGCGTTGGGATGGAACGGGTGATCCTCGGCACCGCGGTGGGAGGGCTCGGGGTGCTCCTTGGAGGCCACCTCCTCGTTCCGTGGCTGCGGCGGTGGGCCATCCAGCCCATCAGCGAGGACGCTCCGCCCCGCCACCGGCTCAAGGCCGGGACCCCGACCCTGGGTGGCCTGATGCTCATCGGGGCTGTGCTGGTGGCCACCGCGGCCGCCGCGGAGTGGACGCCCGCGGTCGGGCTCGCGGTCCTCGCCCTCTGTGGATACGGGGCCATCGGGTTCTGGGACGACTACCGCAGCGTGCGACGGGGAAGGAATCTAGGGCTGCGGGCCCGGGAGAAGCTGGCGCTGCAACTCCCCCTCGGCTTTGCCCTGGGGTGGGCCGTGGCCCGGGTGGTCCCGCAGGGCAGCACCCTGTACGTTCCCGGGATGGGGACGTGGGAGCTGGGAGGGTGGTATCCCGTGTTCGCCGCGGTGTACGTGACGGGGTTCGTGAACGCCGCAAACCTCACGGATGGACTCGACGGCCTCGCGGCCGGGATCGCGGCGGTGGCGTTTTCGACCTATGCGGCCATCGCCCTGCGCACGGACCAGACCTCCCTCGCGCCCTTCGCCGGGGCCGTGGCGGGCGCGTGTCTGGGCTTCCTGTGGTACAACGCTCACCCCGCGCAGGTGATGATGGGCGACGTGGGCTCCCAGGCCCTGGGTGGGTCCCTGGCGGTGTTGGCGCTGGGCGTGAAGGCGGAGAGTGCGCTCCTGGTGGTGGGCGCGGTGTTCGTGGCGGAGGCCCTTTCCGTGATGCTGCAGGTGGGGTACTTCAAAGCAACGGGCGGCCGCCGCATCTTCCGCAGCTCCCCCCTCCACCACCACTTCGAGCTCCTGGGGTGGTCGGAGCCGCAGATCGTGACGCGGTTCTACGTGCTCGCGGCCTTTGCGGCGCTGGGGGGATTGCTGCTGGTCGGGTACGGTTAGGAGGCGCGGGGATGTCGGATGCGCTCGCTGGGCTGCGCGGACGTCGCATCCATGTGCTGGGCCTGAGCGGCGCGGAGGGATCCGCGGTGGCGAGCTACCTTCTCTCGCACGGGATCCGGACCATCACCCTCCATGATCTCTCCACGCCCGAAACCTTCCCCGAGGTGTTCCGGCGCACCCACGTCTGGATGCCCCCGGAGGACCAGGAAGCCGCCATCCGGCGGTGGCTCCAGGAACCCGTCCCCATCCGGTGGCGGGACCGGTACCTGGAGGGGATCGAGGAGGCGGAGGTGGTGTTCCTGCCGCAGGCGTGGTTCCGCTATCCGGAGAACGAGCCCATCACCCGTTTGCCCCCCCACGTGGAGCGGCACAGCATGACCCGCTTGGTCTTTCAATTGTGCCCCTGCCCCATAGTGGGCGTAACGGGGACCAACGGCAAGTTCACCGTGGGGACTCTCATTCACCGCATGCTGCTCGCACAGGGCGAGCGCGCGCACTTCAGCGGTAACGACCGCACCCACGTCCCCCTCCTGTACACCCTGGACCGGGTCCGCCCCACGGACTGGGTGGTACTGGAGATCAGCAACCGCCAGTTGCTGCAGTTGGACCGAAGTCCACAGGTGGCCGTGCTCACCAACCTCGCCCCCCACCACCTGGACGACCACGGGTCCTTCGAGGCGTACGTGGCGTGCAAGGCCGCCATCTTCCGACATCAGAAGCCGGAGGACGTGGCGGTCCTGGACGCGGACCATCCCGTGTGCGCCTCCCTGATTCCCTCCCTCCGGGCGCGCCTGGTGCCCTTCGCGGTGACGAGCTCCCTTCCCCGGGAACTCGGCGTGGGCGCGTGGGTGGAGGAGGGGTGGGTGATGGCTTTCGGGCGGCGGGTCCTGCCCCTGGAGCGGCTACCGATTCCCGCGGAGCACATGGTCCGCAATGCCCTGGCGGCCTGCGCGGCCGCGGGCGCCATGGGCGTTGGTCCGGACGCCATGGAGCAGGTGTTGCGGGCGTTCCGGGGATTGCCACACCGGTTGGAGCGGGTGGCGGAAGTGGACGGGGTGGAGTGCATCGAGGATTCCCTGGCCACCAATCCCGCGGCGGCTGCAGCGGCCATCCGGGCCATGCGGTGCCCCTTTGTTCTCATCGCGGGCGGGAGGCGTCCCGGGGCGACCCCGGAGGATTTCGCGCCCATGCGGGAGGCGCTGCGGGTTTCACCGGTGCGGGCTGTCTACCTCATCGGGGAGTGCGCGGGAGTCATGCGTTCCGCCTTCCGGGACCTGCCCGCGGAGGTCCTAGAGGTGGGAACCCTCCCCCGGGCCGTTCGGCGGGCGATGCAGCTGGCGCGGCCGGGAGAGGTGGTGCTGTTCTCCCCGGGGTGTGAGTCCTTCGATCAGTTCCGCGATTACCGGGAACGGGCGGAGACCTTCCGGGCCCTGTTGCGTACCCTGCCTTCGTTTCAGGAGGGGAGGGCCTCGTGAAGGTTCCCGTCCGCGGTCATCCGGATCCCCTGCTGTTCGCGGCGGTGGCGGCCCTCTGCCTGGGCGGCCTAGTGGTGATCTACAGCGCGAGCAGCGTGGCGGCCCTGGAGGCTTACGGGGACGCGGCCTACTTCCTCAAGCGGCAGCTGATCTGGGCAGGACTGGGGGGGGTGGGACTCGCCGCCGCCTCCCGGATCCACTACCGCACGTGGCGGCGCTTCGTGCCGGGGTTGCTCCTGCTGGCCGTGGCCTCCCTCCTGGTGGTGCTGGTACCCGGCGTGGGGGTGGTGGTGAACGGAGCCCGGCGATGGGTGGACCTGGGCCCTGTGACCGTGCAGCCGGTGGAGGGTGCGAAGCTGGCGCTCGTCCTGTACCTTGCGCACTTCCTCGCAGGCCGGGGACCTATCCTCCGGGAGCCCTGGAGGGGGGTTGCTCCCCCGCTCCTGGTCCTCGGAGTCCTCGGCGGGCTCGTGATGCGCCAGCCCGACATGGGGAGCGCGGTGGTGTTAGGAGTGATTACCCTGAGCCTGCTGTTCGCCGCCGGGGCGAGGACCCGGCATCTCGGCGCCACGCTGGCGGTGGGGGGACTTGTGGCCCTCTGGCTGGCGATCTCCGCGCCGTACCGCCGGGACCGGTTGTTGGCCTTTCTGGATCCCTGGCGGGATCCCCAGGGGATAGGCTTCCACGTGGTGCAGTCCCTCATCGCCATCGGCTCCGGAGGGATCTGGGGGGTTGGGATAGGGCGGAGCACTCAGAAGTTCTTCTACCTCCCGGAGCGGCACACGGACTTCGTGTTCAGCATCCTCGCGGAGGAGCTGGGACTGGTGGGTGTGGCCGGACTCGTGGCCCTGTACCTCCTCCTCCTCCTTCGGCTCCGTCGCCTCGCGCTGTACGCACCGGACCGGTACGGGGCTCTCCTGGCCGCGGGGGTGGGGAGCTGGATCGCTTCCCAGATCGTTTTGAACATCGGCTCGGTCTCCGGAGCCCTGCCCGTGGTGGGTGTACCCCTCCCCTTCCTGAGCTTCGGAGGTTCGTCCCTGTTCGCGCTTCTAGTGGCGTGCGGCATCTGCCTGAACCTCTCCCGGTATGTCCGGGAGCCTACCCGTCCAGGCGGGCTCCCGGAGCCGGGGTGGGCAGCGTGAGGCCATGCGGGTGGTCCTCACGGGCGGAGGAACCGGCGGGCACATATACCCGCTCCTGGCGCTCGCGGAGACGGTGGCGGAGGGCGTGGAGGTCCTCTACTGTGGGACCCCGGGCGGGCTGGAGGCCCGCCTGGTGCCCCGCAGGGGGGTACCTTTTTGCGCGGTCTCCAGCGGTGGGGTCGTGGGCAAGGGCATCCAGGAGGGCATCCGGAACCTCGGCCGCGCGGCGCGGGGAGTGCTGGAGGGGGCGCGGATCCTACGGCGGTTTCGGCCAGACGCGGTGGTGAGTACGGGGGGGTACGCGGGCTACCCCGTGAGTCAGGCGGCCCTGTTGCTGCGGATTCCCCTGGTCCTCCTCGAGCCCAACGCGAAACCGGGAGTGGTGACCCGCCTTCTGGGACGGTTCGCGCACGCGGTGTGTGTGGGGATGCGCGAGGCGCTGGCGGTGTTCCAAGACCGAGGTGTGTGGACCGGCACGCCCCTGCAGCCTTCCCTGTGGCGGGGAAACCGGAAGCGGGCGGAGGCGCGGTGGGGGTTGGATCCGCATCGAACCACCATCCTGGTCCTGGGGGGAAGCCAGGGTTCTGCGGCCATCAACCGGGCGATGGGGGAAGCGGTCCGGTACCTGCGGGACCGATCCGACCTACAGGTGCTGCATCAGACCGGCTCTCGGCGCGCAGGTGCCATGGCACCCCACCAGGACGGCGCGCTCCGCTACATCCAGGTGGACTACGTCGAGGAGATGGGAGACGCATATGCGGCGGCAGACCTGGTGGTGGCCCGATCCGGGGCCAGCACCTGCGCGGAGATCGCGGCGCTGGGGCTTCCCGCGGTGCTGGTACCTCTTAGGGCCGCCTCCGGCCACCAGCTGGAGAATGCCCGGGTCCTGGAGCGGGCGGGAGCCGCGGTGGTGATCCCGGACGAGGCCCTGGACGGCGTCCGGCTCGCCCACGCCCTCGCAGAACTCCTGGCCGATCCGGGGCGGCTCGTGCGGATGCGGGAGGCGGCTCGAAGGCTGGGTCGGCCCGATGCCGCGGAGGCGGTCTGGCGCGTGGTGCACCGGACCGGGAGGAGGGGATGATCCACTTCGTAGGGATCGGCGGCGCAGGGATGTGCGGGCTCGCGGAAATCCTCCTCTCGGAGGGGCGGAAGCTGAGCGGCTGCGACCTCCGGTGGGGTCGGCCCCTAGAGCGGCTGGCGGCGCTCGGGGCACGGGTGCTGGTGGGCCATGATCCCGCCCACCTGGAGGGATGCGAGCTCCTGGTGGTTTCCCGCGCGGTCCCGCCCACCCAGGAGGAGATCGTGTGGGCCAGACGGCTGGGAATCCCCGTGTGGCCCAGGGCCCGGATGCTGGCGGAGCTGCTGCGCGCCCGGTTCTCCCTGGGGGTCGCGGGGACCCACGGCAAGACCACCACCACGGCCCTTACTGCCACCGCCCTCGCGGCCGCGGGGTATGATCCGTGCGTCCTCGTGGGCGCTGAGGTGCGGGAATTCTGCAGCCATGCCCGGGCGGGCAAGGGGCCCGTGGTGGCAGAGGTGGACGAGAGCGACGGATCCCTGAGGGAGGTGGCGGTCAACGCCGCGGTGGTTACCAGTATGGACCTCTCGGACCACGCGGACCACTACCGGACCTGGTCGCAGCTCCAACAGACCTTCGCTTCCTTCATCCGGGCAGTCCCCTCGGAGGGCTTCGTGGTCCTGTGCGGGGAGATCCCGGAAGTGGCGGCGTTGGCGGAGGTGAGCCGGGCGCGGGTTTTCCGGTACGGCTTCGGGACAGGGGAGGTACGGGCTCGAATCCTCGGGCGCAAGGGCCTGCAGGTCACCTTCGCGGTGACCGTGGAGGGTCGGGAACAGGGAGAAGTCCGGCTCCCACTGCCCGGGGCGCACAACGTGCTGAACGCCACCGGGGCCCTTGCCGCAGGACTGGCCTTGGGGGCACCGTTCGAGCTCATGGTGCAGGCCCTGGAGCGCTTCCAGGGCATTTCCCGGCGGTTCGAGGTGCACTGCTCCGATCCCCTGGTGGTGGACGACTACGCGCACAACCCCGTGAAGGTGCGGGCGTTCCTGCGGGCCCTCCGGGAGGTGAAGCCGGACGCCCGCATCCTCGCGGTGTTCCAGCCCCACCGGTACTCCCGAACCGCCACCACCTACGCTCAGTTCGCCCAGGCCTTCGATGACGCGGACGAGCTGGTGGTGACGGAGATCTATCCCGCGGATGAGCCACCCATTCCCGGGGTGAGCGCCCAGCTCATCGTATGGGCGGTCCAGCCTTATCGCCCAGTGGTGTGGATTCCGGATCTGGAAGGGGTGGCGGAGTACGTCCGGGGTCGGTTGCGCTCCGGGGACGTACTCGCCACCATGGGCGCAGGGGACGTGTGGAAGGTAGCCCGATGGGTGACGGAATCCCTGTGCGGAGAGAAGGGGTGAGCCGCTCCCTGGTGCAGGACCTGCGGACCGTCTGCCGGGATGTGCGCCTGGAGGAGCCGTTGAGCCGCCACGTCTCCTTCCGCATCGGAGGGCCTGCGGAGGTCCTCCTCCTGCCCCGCAGCCAGGAGGAGCTGCGGGCCGTCCTGCGCCTCCTGTTCACCCGGGGCGAACGATTCATAGTGCTCGGGCGCGGCTCCAACGTGCTGGTCTCCGACCGGGGAGTGCGGGGTGTGGTGGTGAAGGTGGGGCAGGGCCTGCACCGGGTTCGGTGGGACGGCACGGAGGTGGTGGCGGAGGCAGGGGTCGGGCTTCCAAGCCTCTCCTACCAGGCTGCCCGCCGGGGGCTTGGGGGGCTGGAGTTCGCCGCGGGGATTCCGGGGTCCGTGGGGGGCGCGGTGGTGATGAATGCGGGGGCTCACGGCCATTGCATGGCGGAGACGGTCCGGGAGGTGCGGGTGGTCACCCCGCGGGGGGAAGAGGTGTGGACGAACGCGGCCCTGGGGTTCAGCTACCGCACCAGCCGACTGCAACGACAGACCGCGGTGGTCCTGGAAGCCGTCCTTCGGTTGCGGCCGGGGGATCCCACGGAGATCCGCTCCCGCATGGAGGAGTGGCTGCGGCTACGGGCCTGCACCCAGCCCGTAGGCCCGCCCTCTTCCGGCTGCATTTTCCGCAATCCGCCGGGCGAGGCCGCGGGAAGGCTCATCGAACTCGCAGGCTGTAAGGGTCTGCGGGTGGGCGGAGTCCGGGTCTCCACCCTGCATGCGAACTACATCCTCAACGAGGGCGGCGGCCGGGCCCAGGACGTTCTCCGGCTGGTGGAGACGGTACGGGACCGGGTGCGGCGCGCCTTCGGAGTGGAGCTGGAACTGGAGGTTCAGCTGGTGGGGGAGTTCTGACCATGCGGTGGATGCGGGGATTGCGCTTCGGCGCGGTGATGTGCACCATCGCCGCGATCTTCTCCTTCCCACATTCGTCCCTCTTCGCCGTCCGCACCGTGGTGGTGTTGGGGAACCAAACCCTTCCGGAGTCCGAGATCCTCCGTTGGGCCGAGCTGCACACGGGCGTCCCCCTGGCCCGTATCCGGACGGAGGAAATCGCCGCGCGCCTGCTGCGGCATCCCCACATCCGCACAGCCCAGGTGGAGTTCCGGTGGCCGCATACCGTGGTGCTCCGCATCACGGAGCGGCTCCCCGCTCTTGCCGTGGTGGCGGAGGGGCATGTTCTGGTGGTGGACGGGGAGGGCATAGTGCTGGACGGAGAGAGGGAGGACCTCCTCCCCCTCCTCGTGGCTTTCCGGGTTCCTCCCGCCCCGCCCGGCACGCCGCTGACCTCCCCCCAGCTGCAGGCCGCGGTGCGGGCTTTGGCGGCTCTCCCGAAGGAGGTGCGCGATCGGCTGCTGCTGGTACGGCTTCTCCCGGAGGGAGAGCTTTCCCTGCAGCTGCGGATCGGCCCCTGGGTGCGGGTGCCGCTGGAGGGTGATCTCCAGCGGAACGTGGAGGTGGCGGAGGCGGTGGTGCGGGCCATGGAGCAAAAGGGGATCTCGGTGGAGTCCGTGGACCTCCGGTTCGGGGATCGGGCCATCGTGCGCCCCCGAGGGAGGACTCCCGAGACTCCCGTGGAATAGGGCAACCACCCCGGATGGAGGAAGGCGGTGGCGAGACCACATCCGCTGGTGGGTCTGGACATCGGGACCACGAAGGTGTGTGCCGTGGTGGCCCAGGCGGAGGCAGAGGACCAGCTGCGGCTCCTAGGAGCGGGGACCGCGCCCTCCGCGGGCCTCCGACGGGGCGCGGTGTCGGACCTCCGCGCGGCCACGCAGGCGGTGGAGCGGGCCGTGGAGCGGGCGGAGAAGGCCGCGGGCCGTGAGATCCGGTCCGTATACGTGGCGGTCTCCGGGGATCACGTAACGGGCCAGAACACCCGGGGCGTGGTGGCGGTGAGCTCCCCCGATCGGGAGATCTCCTCCACGGACGTGGCCCGGGCTCTGGAAGCTGCCCGCATGAGCGCGGTTCCCGCCGCGGACCGTGAGGTGCTCCACGTGCTGCCACGACACTTCGTGGTGGATGGAACGGACGGCGTGCGCAACCCCGTGGGGATGTACGGGGTGCGGTTAGAGGTGGAAGCTCACGTGGTGACCGGATCCAGCACCCAGGTGGCGAACCTCGTGAAGTGCGTGGAGCAGGCGGGCCTGGAGGTGGAGGGGCTGGTGCTTGCGGTGCTGGCCTCCGCGGAGGCCGTCCTCACCGTGGCGGAGCGGGAGCTCGGGGTGGCGGTGTGCGAGGTAGGGGGTGGGGTCACGAGCCTTGGCATCTTTCAGGGCGGAGCCCTCTGCCACACCGCGGTGGTCCCTGTAGGTGGCCAGCACATCACCAGTGACCTCGCGGTGGGCCTGCGCACCTCCCTGGAGGAGGCGGAGCGGATCAAGCTGCGCTTCGGGGCCGCCACCGCCCGCATGGCGGAGGAAGGGGAACTCCTGGAGGTGGCGGAGATCGGTGCCCAAACCCCAAGGATCGTCCCGCGGCGGGGGGTGTGCGAGATCATCGAGGCCCGGGTGGAGGAGCTGCTGGAACTGGTCCGCGCGCAGCTGGAACGGTGGGGGCCCGTGGCCCAGCTGCCCGCGGGGGTGGTCCTCACGGGGGGCAGTACCCTCCTATCCGGTCTCGTGGAGCTGGCCTCCGAGCGGTGGGGGCTTCCCGTGCGGGTGGGACATCCTCGGGGAGTGGTGGGGCCCGCGGCCGCGGTGAGCGGGCCGGCGTACGCCACCGTGGTCGGCCTGCTGCTGTACGCGCACCATCAGGCGGTGGAACGCTCGCGAAGGCGGGATGGCGCGGCTCGGGGGATTTTGCAGCGGCTGCGCACCTGGCTTGTGGGAGAATAGCCAAGAGGAGGGGGCGATCATGGCGAACCTGGACCGGGACCTGCGGCGCTTCGCATCCATCAAGGTGGTGGGGGTGGGCGGCGGCGGCAGCAACGCAGTGAACCGCATGATCGCCGCGGGCCTGCGCGGGGTGGAGTTCATCGCGGTCAACACGGACATCCAGGCCCTAGCCCTCTCGCAGGCGGAGCGCAAGATCCACATCGGCAGCAAGCTCACCCGGGGACTGGGAGCTGGAGGGGATCCGGAGATCGGCCGCCAGGCCGCGGAGGAGAGCAAGGACGACCTGTACGACGCCCTGGAGGGCGCGGACATGGTGTTCGTCACCGCGGGGATGGGCGGGGGCACCGGTACCGGCGGGGCCCCCGTGGTGGCCCGCATCGCGCGGGAGCTAGGGGCCCTGGTGATCGGGGTGGTCACCAAACCCTTTGCCTTCGAGGGCCGCCGGCGCGCGGCCACCGCGGAGGAGGGAATCCGCCGGCTCAAGGAGCAGGTGAACACCCTCATCACCATTCCCAACGACCGCCTGCTGCAGATCATCGACCGCAAGGTGAGCCTCATCGAGGCCTTCCGGGTTGCGGACGACGTGCTCCGCCAGGGGGTGCAGGGGATCGCGGATCTCATCACGGTACCGGGCCTCATCAACCTGGACTTTGCGGATGTGCGGGCGGTGATGTCGGAGGCGGGCAGCGCCCTCATCGGGATCGGAGTCGCCAGTGGGGAGGATCGGGCGGTGCGGGCCGCCCAGGCGGCCATCAGCAGCCCGTTGCTGGAGACCTCCATGGACGGCGCCCGGGGCGTGCTCATGAACGTCACGGGTGGACTGGACCTGGGACTGGTGGAGGTGAACGAGGCCGCCCAGATCATCGCCCGGACCGCGGATCCGGACGCCAACATCATCTTCGGCGCGGTCATCGACGAGGGCATGAGCGATGAGGTGCGCATCACCGTGATCGCTACGGGGTTCGAGACCGCCCAGATCCCGGTACAGGAGCCCCTGCCGGAGCGAGAGGCCGCGCCCAAGCCGGAGCCGCAGCCCGTGCGCCTCATCGACGACTACCTGGACATCCCCACGTTTTTGCGCAGACGCGGCTCATGATCCCCTCGGCGGACGATCTCGCCCTCCTCGTACACCGTCACTTCCCGGTACGGGAGACGTGGGTGCAGGACGGCCTCCCCGTGTTTGCGGTGTTGCCCACCCACGATCTGGAGGAGCGGTTCGAGGCCCTGCGGGAGGCACTCCGGTCGCAGGGACAGATGCCGTTGCTGCGCCGCCGGGACGGGACCGTGCTCCTCACCGTGGTACCCAAGCCGCATCCTCCGCTCGCCCGCCTGTGGCTGCACGCAGCGCTCTTCCTGGCCACGGTGGCCACCACCTTCGCCACGGGCTACATCGGATCCCTCCGGTTCGCGGAGGTGCTGCAGCGGGTGCCGGACGCCGTCCTGCGGGCGGGGTACGCCCCGGAGCCTCTCCGGGACGGGTTCGTGTTCAGCGCCGCGCTGCTGGGGATCCTCCTGGTACACGAGCTGGGGCACAAGCTGGCGGCCCGCATCCACGGGATTGACGCCAGCTGGCCCTACTTCATCCCCTTTCCGCCCGTGATCCTGGGACAGGTGTCCATCGGGACCATGGGGGCGGTGATCGTCACCCGGGAGCCTGCTCCCAGCCGCAATGCCCTGTTCGACCTCGGAGCGAGCGGACCTCTCGCGGGCCTGCTGGTCGCCATTCCCCTCCTCCTGCTGGGCCTGGACCGCACGGTGCTGCTGGACCTGCGGCGGATCCTCCCCCACCTGGGGGGTCTGCCGGCCTTTCCCTTCCCCTGGTCCGTGACGCGCCTGCTGGAGTGGCGGTTCGGCGCGGGTGCGGAAGTGGTGTACTACACGGATCCGCTCACGGATGCCGCGGTCATCGGGCTCTTCGTCACCGGCATCAACCTGCTTCCGGCCAGCATGCTGGACGGCGGGCACGCGGTGCGGGCTCTGCTGGGCCCCCGGTGGCACCGGGTGGCCTCCTACGCCGCGGTGGTGCTGTTGCTCCTGCTGGGCCTCATTCCCATGGCCATCCTGCTCCTGTTCCTCACCACCCGCGGACACCCAGGACCCGCCAACGACGTCTCCCCCCCCTCCGGCTCCCGGATCGCGGTAGGGATGCTGCTCCTGGTGGTCTTCCTCCTGGCCCTCCCCCTCGACTACTTCCTCCTCCCCCTCCGCCTCCTCCAGTAACCGCGCGGAGGAGAGACCCTGGGGAATCGCGCACCTTCGGAGGATTTTGACGGCTTGACCCCGACCACTTTTTGCCACAATATTTAGAGGTGGACCCAGAGGGAACTCTCTAGATCTAGGGGCCGATGGGGAAATGCGGTGTCCGTACTGCGGGTATGGGGACAGCCGGGTGTTGGATAGCCGTCCGGTGGAGGAGGGGAATACTATCCGACGGCGGCGGGAGTGTCCCCGGTGTGAGCGGCGGTTCACCACCTACGAGCGGGTGGAGGCGGTCCCCCTCATGGTGGTGAAGCGGGACGGCCGGCGGGAGTACTTTGATCGCTCGAAGATCCTCACGGGGTTGCTCAAGGCCAGGGGGAAGCGTCCCATTCCCATCGAGGCCCTGGAGGCCCTGGTGGCGGATGTGGAGCGGGTGGTGCGCCATCGGGGCGAGGCGGAGGTTCCCAGCAGTCTCATCGGGGAGCTGGTGATGGAGCGGCTACGGTTCCTGGATGAGGTGGCCTACGTGCGGTTTGCCTCCGAGTACCGGCGGTTTTCGGACGCGGACAGCATCGTGGAGGAGGTGGCCCGGCTGCGGGCCCAGAAGGCCCGGGAGGAACTGCTGCGGCGCCAGATTCCCCTTCTGCCCGTCCCGGAGAACCAGAGCAACGGGCGGTATTGAGGGCATGCCATGAAAGGAGGAGGGCGCGATGACCACCGTTATGGAACCCAGGACCCTCTCCGAGGAAACCCTCCGGTGGTTTGCGGGGGATGAGCTACGCGCCCGGGTGTTCCTGGACAAGTACGCCCTCCGGGATGCGGACGGCAACATCCTGGAGCGCACCCCGCCGGAGATGTGGGATCGGGTGGCCCGGGAGATTGCCCAAGTGGAGCCTACGGAGGCCCTGCGCCGCGAGTGGGAGGAGAAGTTCCGGTGGTTGCTGGAGGACTTCCGGATGGTGCCCGGAGGCCGCATCCTCTTCGCCGCCGGGAATCCCCGTCGGGCCACCGCCAGCAACTGCTACGTCATTCCCATCAAGGGGGACTCCCTGGAGGACATCTTTGAGTGGTGCAAGGAAGCGGCCCGAACCTATTCGCTGGGCGGCGGGGTGGGGGGAGACATCAGCGTGCTGCGGCCCCGCGGGAGTCCCGTGAACAATGCGGCCATCACCAGTACGGGTGCGGTGAGCTTCATGGAGCTCATGTCCACCACCACAGGCACCATCGGACAGGCCGGTCGGCGGGGCGCCCTCATGATCACCATCGCCAACGACCACCCGGATGTGGTGGAGTTCTGCTCTATCAAGCGCAACCTCGACCGGGTGCGCTACGCCAACATCAGCGTCCGGGTCTACGACGACTTCATGCGGGCCGTGGAGAGCGATGGGGAGTACGTGCTGCGCTTTGCGAACGAGAAGGCCCGCGTGGAGCGTCGGGTTCGCGCCCGGGACCTGTGGAAGGAGCTCGTGGAGGGAGCCTGGGGATGGGCGGAGCCCGGTGTCATCTTCTGGGACACCGTGAAGCGGTACTCCACCAGCGAGTACGGGGGCATGGAGGTTCTCACCACCAATCCCTGCAGCGAGATTCCCCTGGAGGCATACGGATCCTGCAACCTCGCCAACGTGAACCTGGCACGGTTCGTCCTGGATCCCTTCATGGATCGGGCCCGGGTGGACCTGCAGGCCCTGCTGCGGGCGGTCCGCTACACGGTGCGGTTTCTCGATGACGTCCTGGACTACAACATGGACCGGCATCCTCTCCCGCAGCAGCGGGAGGCAAGTCGCCGGGCCCGACGGATCGGGGTAGGGTTCACGGGGCTGGGGGATATGCTGGCGCAGCTGCGGCTGCGGTACGACACGGAGGAGGCCATCGCCTTCGTGGACGGGCTCTTCCACCGCATCAAGAACGCGGCCTACGAGGCCTCCGCGGAGCTCGCCCGGGAAAGAGGGCCCTTCCCCGCCTTCGATCCGCAGCAGCATTTCTACCGGGACGGAGCACCGCACCCCTTCCTGAGGGGGCTGGATCCGGAGGTGCTCCAGAAGTGCCGCACCTGGGGACTGCGGAACGTGGCCCTGCTCACGGTCCCGCCCGTGGGCAGCGGCGCGGCATTGAGCGGGGTCACGAGCGGGATCGAGCCCATCTACGATCTCTTCTACCTGCGCCGCAGCGAGTCCCTCAGCCAGCGGGAGTTTAAGGTGTACCACCCGCTTGTCAAGCAGTACATGGATGAGTTCGGCTGCGACGAGGCTCACCTGCCGGAGTACTTCGTGACAGCCCACCGCATCGCTCCGGAGATGCGGGTGCGCATGCAGGCCACCATCCAGAAGCACATCGACCACAGCATCAGCTCCACGGTGAACCTGCCACGCGAGGCCACGGTGGAGGACGTGGAGCGGATCTACTTCCTCGCCTGGAAGCTGGGCTGCAAGGGCATCACCGTGTACCGGGAGGGGAGCCGGGAGGACATCCTCCGCAGTCTGAGGGAGGAGAAGCCGCAGGAGGGGGAGACCCGATCGAGCACCCCGCGGGCCCCGGAGACCCCGGATGCTGGACGCAGGGCCGTGGCAGTGCGGGTGCGCCCCAAGGTCACCCAGGGACGCACGGAGCGCATCGAGACCCCCCGGGGCCGGGTGTACGTGACGGTGAACGAGGACGAGCTGGGGGTGTGCGAGGTGTTCGTGGAATCCCTGGACGTGGAGGCAGAGGCCATCGGGCGGCTCAGCTCCCTCGCCCTACGGGCTGGGGTGGACGCCCGGGAGGTCATCGAGCAGTTGTGGCGGGTGCAGTCCAAGGAAGCGGTGATCGACCGCAGCAGCGACGGCACGCCCGTGCGGGTCAGTACCATCGCCCAGGCGGTGGCCCTGGCCCTCGGCCGGACCCTGTACGGGGAGGGCTTTCGACCCGACCGGGAGTTCCCGCGCGCGGCAGTTCTCCCCGAGCCGGTGCCGCGCGCCCGCCAGGAGCGGCTGCGCTTTGCTCCCGCGCAGCCGCTCCCTCCCTCGGGAGCGGCGAACGGGGCTGTGCCCGTGGAGTTCGCGGGCATCTGCCCGGACTGTGGGGAGAATTTGATCTACGAGAATGGGTGCGCGGTGTGCCGGGCGTGTGGGTACTCCAAGTGCTAGGTCTGGAGCCGTTCGAGAATCCGCCGGGTCGGTGCGGGCACCGGGATCTCCGGGGTATGGGGGGAGGTGAAGCGACCTACCGCGGGCAGGGAACCGGGGGAGACTTCCACCACCTGGAAAGTGGCCAGGAAGTGGGTGAAGGCGTGCCGCAGGGTCGCGAAGACCTTACGGTTTCGGCGTCGTAGGCGGACGCCTAGGACACGTTCGAGTCGGGGCCGGGCCTGCCTCCAGGTCCGGGCCTCCACCTGGGGGAGAATCCACAGCCCACCCCACAGTCCCCTCGGGGGTTGACGCACCAACAGCACTCGACCCTCCGCGTCCCGCACGAGGACGGCCACGAAGTGGCGGTGGGGCTTGGGAGAGTTTGCCCGACGTACGGGAATGCGGTCCTGGATTCCCTGAGCCGCGGCCCGGCACCACCTCCGCACCGGGCACACCCCGCACCGGGGAGCTCGTAGGGTGCACACCGTGGCACCCAGGTCCATAAGGGCCTGGTTGAACTCCCCGGCTCGGCCCTGGGGGAGCAGGGCCTCCAGGGCCGAGCGGATGCTCGAGCGAGCCCGGGGATCCGAGAGCGGATCGCGGACGGCCAGGAGCCTCGCCCCTACCCGTAACCCGTTGCTGTCTAGAGCCAGCACGTCCTGGCCGAAGGCGATGCTAGCAACCGCGGCCGCGGTGTAGGGACCGACCCCGGGCAGGGCGCGCCATCCCTCCATAGTGGCGGGGAAACCGCCCTGCTGCACGATTCGACGCGCGGCCCGGTGGAGCCCCCGAGCCCGGGCATAGTACCCGACCCCAGCCCAAATCCGCAGGATCTCTTCCTCCTCCGCCGCGGCCAGGGCCTCCACCGTGGGAAAGGCGGCTAGGAAGCGGTGATAGTAAGGGATGGCGATCTCCACCCGGGTCTGCTGCAGGAGGACCTCCGCCACCCAGATGGCATAGGGGTCCCGGGTCTCCCGCCAGGGGAGCGAGCGCGCGGCGCGGGCATACCACCGGAGCAATGCACGCGTAAAGGTGGGCTCCACGGAGCAGGGAATTCCCTGCAAACGTACTGGTTCCTCTGGTAGTTCCAAATTTGGAACATCCGACGGTTGTATTCCCGGATTGAGCGGGAGTAAACTGGAGAGGGTGTTCCATGGTAGGAACAGCTGATCCGGCGGAGTCCAGGGAGCGCGCACGGGCGTTCGGCAACTACATCCGGTCCCTGCGGCAGAACTTCTACGGCCGGGGCAAGGGGAAGAGTCTGCGACAGCTCAGCGAGGAGACCGGGATCCCCCTCAGCGTGCTCTCCCGGGGGGAGCGGGGCCTGCAGGATCTCCGCAAACCCTGGTACATCGAGCGGCTGGCCCCTGCCCTGGGGGTTCGGCCCTCCGTGATGAAGCGGGTGGCGGCCCTGGTGACCCCCATGGACGTGGTGGAACTGCGCAGCACCCGGCCCGAGCCCGCGAGTCCGGTCCTGTGGGCCCGGCTCCAGGCCAACCTCGAGAAGCTGCGGGCGGCCCCCGCGGACGTGGTGGAGGCCCTGCTCCTGTACGTGGAGTTCCTGGTGGATCGCTTCCAGCGTGGCGAGCGCAAGGCAGTTTAGCCAAAACCCCACCGTGAGGAGGGAACGATGGCGTACGTGATCGCGGAACCCTGTATCGGAACCAAGGACCGGTCCTGCGTGGAGGTGTGCCCGGTGGACTGCATCCACCCACGGGCGGAGGAGGACCAGGGCGAGATCATGCTCTACATCAACCCTGACGAGTGCATCGACTGCGGTGCCTGCGAGCCCGTCTGCCCCGTGCAGGCCATTTTTGCGGAGGCGGACGTGCCCGAGCAGTGGAAGGAGTACGTGGAGATGAACGCGGACTACTACCGGCTGAGCCGGGAGGAGTTCGCGGAGAAGTGGGGCCGGGAGCCCTAAGTCGGAGCCGCCCGGAGTGCGCTTCTGGCGCGGGAGGGAACCCCCTCCCGCGCCCGTTTTGTCTAGCGGATGGATCCCATGCCCTTCGGAGGGGACTTCGAGCCCGTAGAGGTAGAGGGGCTGTGGTGCCTGCGGAGCAGGCTGCTCCAGGAGGCGACCTCCGTCCGACATGCCTTCACCACCCGTCGGGCCCGCGCCGGATTCCCTGATCCCCTTGCGGATCCCGCCTTCCGGGCTCGCCTCCTGGCGGCTTTGGGTTTCGATCCACACCGGACCGTGGCACTCGCCCAGCGGCACACCGCCCGGGTGGTGGTGGCGGAGGAGCAGGATGCGGGCAGGTATCTGGGCGTGGCGGACGGCGTGGTGACCGCCACGCCTGGCCTGGTGCTGAGCGTACGGACCAGCGACTGCCTCCCCGTGCTCCTCGCGGACCCGGGGGCGGGGGTGGTGGCGGCCGTGCACGCGGGATGGCGGGGGCTGGCGGGAGGGATCCTGCAGCGCGCGGTGAAGACCATGGTGGCCCGGGGCGCCCGGGCCGACCGCCTTACGGGGGCGGTGGGTCCTTGCGTGGGCCCGTGCTGCTATGAGGTGGACGCGCCCGTGGTGGCGGCCCTGGAGCCCTGGGTGGAGGGAGCCATGGAGCCCACCCGCCCCGGCCACTGGAAACTGGACCTGCGGGAGGTGGCCCGCGCCCAGCTCCGGGATGCCGGAGTATCCTGGGAACGGGTGAGCCTGTGTCCCGCCTGCACCGCATGTCACGCGGAGTGGTTCTTCTCGTACCGTCGGGACAGGCGGGTGGGTCGCATGGAGGGTCTCATCTCCCTGGGACCATGAGGGTGGAAATCGGACCAGATCTGGTGCGGCAGAGGCTCGAGAGCGTGCGGGCGCGCCTTGCAGCCGCCTGCGCCCGCTCGGGGCGGAACCCGGACTCCGTGCGCATCGTGGCGGTCACCAAGGGGTTTCCTGTGGAGGTGGTGGTGGCCGCGGTGCAGGCGGGCGTAACGGATCTGGGGGAGAACTACGTGCAGGAAGCCCGGGCTAAGGTCCAGGCGGTGCCGGGGGCCACCTGGCACCTGGTGGGTCACCTGCAGCGGAACAAGGCCCGGGAGGCGGTCCGGTTGTTCCCGTGGATCCACTCCCTGGACTCCCTCCCCCTCGCGGAGGAGCTGGATCGCAGGGCTGTGCGACACGGCAGGAGGCCCCAGGTGCTCATCCAGGTGAACGTGGCGCAGGAGGCGCAAAAGCACGGCGTTCCGCCTGAGGAGGCCGTGGGGCTCGCACAAGCCGTGCTGCGGCTACACGGGCTGCAGCTGCGGGGGCTTATGACCATTGCGCCCCTCAGCCCCCATCCGGAGGGGATCCGGTGGGTGTTCCGGACACTGCGGACCTTGCGGGACGACCTCGCGCACCGCCTGGGCTTTCCCCTCCCGGAGCTCTCCATGGGGATGACGGACGACTTCGAGGTGGCGGTGGAGGAGGGCGCTACCCTGGTGCGCCTGGGCCGGGCCCTCTTCGGGGAGCGGCCGGAGAAGGGATAGGGAGGGTGAGGGGCGAATACGCAGCAGGACCACGGAAAGCGGGGTGGACGGTATGGGAGCCATGGCGCGCCTGATGCAGTTCCTGGGTTTCGACGAGGAGCCGGAGGAGGAACCCCTCCTCGAGGAGGAACCCCGACGCCGCAGGACCCCCATCCTCAGTCTGCACACAAACCGACAGATGGAGATCGTGGTCCTGGAGCCCAAGAGCCTGGAGGAGGCGCGGGGGGCCGCGGACTGCCTCAAGCACCGGCGACCCGTGATCGTGAACCTCCGGGACGTGGAGCGGGAGGTGGCGCAGCGGATCGTGGACTTCCTCTGTGGGGTGGACTACGCCCTGGACGGGCACCTCCAGCAGGTGGGGGAGGAGATCTTCCTGTTCGCGCCCAGCCACGTGGTGATCACGGCTCCCGCGGCCCAACCACCCCGGGCCACGGGTCCCCTCTTCCCCATATAGGCGCGCGGATGTCCCTCCACAGCATCGCCTGGCGCCAGGATGCCCTGGAGGTCCTGGATCAGACCCGTCTCCCCCACGAGGTACGGGTGCTCCGGCTGCGGGGTTGGCGGGAGGTGGTGCAAGCCATCCGGGAGATGCGGGTGCGGGGCGCTCCTGCCATCGGAGCCGCGGGGGCATACGCCCTCGCCCTCGCGGCCCGGGAGGCTGCGGAGGAAGCGGACGCCTTTGAGGCCCGGGTCCAACAAGCGGCGGAGGAGATCCGCAGGGCGAGGCCCACCGCGGTGAACCTGCACTGGGCGGTAGAGCGCCTGCTGCGGTGCCTGGATCCCCGCCGGGATCCGCGGGCCAACGCGGAGGCCTTACTCCGGGAGGCACACCGGATTCTAGAGGAGGATCTGGAGGCGAACCGTCGCCTGAGCCTCCTGGGGGCCGCGCACATCCGACCCGGGGAGCGCATCCTCACGCTCTGCAACACCGGGGCCCTGGCCACGGCGGGGATAGGGACCGCCCTTGGCATCCTCCGGGCGGCCCATGCCTCGGGGAAGGGAATCCATGTGTACGTGTGCGAGACCCGCCCGGTGCTACAGGGAGCTCGGCTCACCGCCTGGGAGCTGCTGCAGGAGGGGATTCCCTTCCACCTCCTCCCGGATGCGGCCGCGGGGTGGCTCATAGCGCGGGGGATGGTGGACCGGGTGATCGTGGGGGCGGACCGGATCGCGGCCAACGGGGACGTGGCGAACAAGATTGGCACCTACACCCTCGCGGTTCTGAGCCGGCATCACGGGGTTCCGTTCTGGGTGGCGGCCCCGCGCACCACCGTGGATCTCGCCACGCCCAGTGGAGCCGCCATCCCCATCGAGTCCAGGGATCCCCGGGAAGTCACCCATGTCGGAGGGATCCCCGTGGCGCCGGAGGGGACGCCTGTGCTCAACGACGCCTTCGACGTAACGCCCGCGAAGCTGATCACCGCCATCGTCACGGACGCGGGGATCGCTCTCCCCCCCTACGAGGAATCCCTGCGGCGCCTGGTCCAGACCCCGAAGCCTCTGGAGGTCTAGCACCATGCGGGCCCGGCGGCCGGAGGTCCTGCTCTGGGTGGTGGCGGGGGGAGTCGTGTGGGCGGCCCTCCTCTCATACAGTGTCCGTACCCACGATATCCGGTGGCTGCAGGTGGTGCTTCTTGTCTACTCCCTCTACGGCATGGGCATGCACCTGCTCGGGGTCGTGGCCCGGTTCCGGCCCCGGTCCGTGCCCTCCATGGATCGCCTTCCCTTCGTCACCGTGCTCATCCCCGCCCGCAACGAGGCGAGGGTGATCGGCCGCAGCGTGCGCTCCAGCTGCTCCCTCCGCTACCACGACGCTCAGGGGAGGCCCCGGTTCGAGGTGATCGTGCTGGACGATGGGAGTACGGACGGGACCGCGGAGGTGGTGCGGGCGATCCAGGACTCCCTCCCCGTGGTACCCCGGGTGGTGCAGGTCCCGGAGAGTGAAGGGGGCCGGAAGGCATCGGTACTGAACGTGGGGATGCGGCACGCGCGGGGGGAGCTTGTGGCGGTGTTCGACGCGGATGCTCGCGTGCACCCGGAGTTCCTGCTGCGGGCGGTCCCGTACCTGCTGGAGCCGGGGGTGGTGGGGGTACAGGGTCGGCGGCTCTTCTACCATCCCGTGCGCACGCTCCTGAGCCGGGGACAGGAGGTGGAGTTCCGGGTCTTCCAGACCCTCATGCAGCGGGCCCGGGAGCACTTCGGCGCGTGCGTGCTCCTGGGGGGGAACGGCATGGTCATCAACCGCCGGGCCCTGCTGGCTCTGGGAGGCTGGAACCCCCTTGCCCTCACGGAGGACACGGACCTCGCCATCCGGTTCTGGGCCGCGGGCTGGAAGGTGCGGTACTGCGAGGAGGCGGTGGTGTGGGAGGAGTCCGTGCCCGGTTGGCGGGGCCTCGTCCGCCAGCGCACCCGATGGTCCGAGGGGGCCCTCATGGCCCTGGGCGACTACTTCTTCGGGATCCTCCTGGGACGTACCACCCTCTTCCAGAAGCTGGACTTGGTGTTCTTCCTCACGGGCACCGTGGCGATCCCCGCGGCCATCTTCGCGAGCTACGTCTACGGCGCGGCCCTGTTCCTGCGGAACCTGCTGGAGCCCCTCTACCTTCTACCCATCGGCCGCGCCCTCGCCCCGGAGGCCACCAACGCCGCCTTCCTCCTGTTCACCGGAGCCCTCGCCACCGCCATCGGGACCCAGATGGGCTTCCGCCCGGTGCGGGTGGTGGGGGCCCTGTTGAGCTACCTCCTCATGGGCTCGCACCAGATGCTGACAGCTCCCCTCGCCCTCCTCCGGTACGTCAGGGATACCCTCGCGGGCCAGGGGGAGTGGCTGAAGACGGAGCACCGGGGCGCGCCCCGAGCGGAAGCCGTCTAGCCCACGAAGGTGGGCTGGGAAGAGGGGATCTCCTCCACGCCTGCCACCACACGATCCACCAGCTCCTCCACGGGCAGGACGCGTTCTGCTGCCTCCACCTCCTGCAGGGAAGGCCGGGTGCGGGGGTGACGGGGCACGAAGAGGGTGCAGCAATCCTCGTAGGGCAGGATGGAGAGCTCGTACGTGCCGATGCGCTCCGCGAGGGTCACGATCTCCTGCTTGTCCATGCCCACCAGGGGCCGCAGCACCGGCAGGTGCGTTGCCGCCTCGATCACGTGCAGGGCCTCTACGGTCTGGCTCGCCACCTGCCCCAGGTTCTCCCCGGTGACCAGGGCCCGCGCGCCCGCGGCCTCCGCCAGCCGCTCTGCTACCCGCATCATCATCCGCCGCATCACCAGGGTCCACAGGGGCTCCGGGACGCAACGCCCGATGGCCTGCTGGACCTCCGCAAACGGCGCCACGCGGAGCCGCAGGGGGCCCGTCCACGTGGCAAGCCGCTCCACGATGCGCACTACCTTCTCCTTCGAGCGCTCGCTCGTAAAGGGGAAGGTGTGGAAGTGCAGGGGAAGGATCTCCATCCCGCGCCGGGCCATCATCCACAGGGCCACGGGGCTGTCGATCCCCCCCGAAAGCAACCCCACCGCGCGCCCTCCGGTCCCCACGGGGAGGCCTCCGGGGCCGGGATGCGTCCCGGTGTACACGTACGCCTCCTCCCGTACCTCCACACCCACCTCGATCTCCGGGTCCTTCATGCGGGCCGCCAGTCCCGGAAACCGCTGGAGGAGAAGGGCACCCAGGTGCCGCTCCAGGTCCACGGACCGGAGGGGGAAGCGGGAGTTGCTGCGGCGGGCACGGATCCGGAAGGTGGCCGTGGTCCGATTGCCCAAGGCCCGGCGCATGGCCTCCACCGCGGCCTCCTCGATGGCCTGCAGCTCCGCGGGGACCAGGAGGGCGGGGCTTGCGGAGACCACCCCGAAGGTGCGGGTGATCCGGGCTACCGCCTCTTCCTGGTCCTGGGGGGCCCGCACCACGAACCGGTCAAACTGGTTCTCCACCTCACCCCCTAGGTCGGCCAGGCGGGCACGAAGGTTGCGCTCCAGGTGCCTCAGGAAAAAACCGCGGTTACGGCCCTTGAGCCCGATCTCCCCGTACCGGACCAGGATCACTTCCTCCATGGCTACCGTCGCACCGGCTGCATCCGGAGATCCCGTACCGCCCGGTGGATGGCTTCCACCGCCGCCCGGATCTCCTCCTCCGAGGTCTGGGGCCCCAGGCTCACGCGGATGCTGCTCATGGCCTCCTGCTCCGTACGCCCCATGGCGAGCAGCACGTGGCTGGGGCGGGCCTTCCGGGAATGGCATGCGGACCCCGTGCTCACCACCACCCCTTCCTGTTCCAGACGATGCACCAAGACCTCCCCCCGCACGCCGGGTACCGCGAAGTTCAGGATGTGGGGGGCAATGTCGCGGTCCGGCGTGTTCCAGATCACACCGGGGAGCCCGGAGAGGAGTTCCCGGAGCAGGTCCCGCAGCGTCCGCATGCGCTCCGCGTCCCGCCGCCACGTGCCGAGCTGGGCCCTTACGGCAGCGCCGAACCCCGCCGCGCCCGGGACGTTCTCCGTACCGGGCCGAAGACCCTGCTCCTGGTCCCCGCCTCCGAGCAGCGGGACCAGCCGCACGCCTCTTCGCACGTACAGGGCTCCGATCCCTTTAGGTCCGCCCACCTTGTGTCCCGATAGGCTCACAAGATCGAACCGTTGGGTGCGGGGCCGCACCTCGACCTTCAAAAATCCCTGGACCGCGTCCACGTGCAGCAGCGGCCTGCGGCCGGATCGTGCCTCTACTTCGTTCAGGATCCGGACTACCTCCCCGAGGGGCTGGACCGTCCCCACCTCGTTGTTCACCAGCATCACACTCACCAAGTTCGTGCCAGGACCCACCAGCTGCTGGAGGACGTCGGGCCGCACAAACCCCTCTCGGTCCACGGGCACCACGTCCACCCGCACCCCTTCCTGCCGCATGCGGTGGGCCACCTCCAGCACCGAGGAATGCTCCACCGCGCTCACCACCACGTGCGCTTCCCGCCGGCCCCTCGCGATGCCCCACAGGGCCAGATTGTTGGCTTCCGTGGCCCCGGAGGTGAACACCACCTCCTCCGGATCCACCCCCATGGCCGCGGCGAGGGCCGAGCGGGCCTCCGCGAGAAGCCGCTCCGCCTCCAGCCCCATCCGGTGGAGGGAAGAGGGATTCCCCCACCGCTCCGTGAGGGCCCGGTGCACCGCCTCCACCGCCTCCGGAAGCGGCCTCGTGGTGGCGCTGTGATCCAGGTAGATCATCCCGACCTCCAGTAGTCTACCGGACGTCCGCCCGCTCCAACGAGGCGTAAGGGACGGCCATTCCTTCGCTACACTGGTGGGCGTGAGGGTGGCCCTGTTCAGCGACTCGTACCGACCCCGGCTGAGCGGAGTGGTGCACTCCGTGGCGGCCCTGGTACGGGCCTTGCGCCATCGGGGAGTCCGCGCGCACCTCTTCGCACCCGCCCACCCCGGCTACCGGGACCCGGAGCCGGACGTACACCGCCTCCGAGCCTTCCGCCTCCCGCAGTATCCTGACTTCCCCATCCTCCTGCCCTTCCAGCCGGGCGTGATGCGGCGGATGCGGGCCATCGGGCCGGCGGTGGTGCACGTGCACTCTCCCTTCACCGCGGGTCGGTTGGGGCTAGCGGTCGCCCGGGCGCTGGGCGTGCCCGTGGTCTTCACCCACCACACCCTCTATCCGGAGTACGTGCACTATGTCCCTTGGGTCCCCCGGGCCGTGGCCGCCCAGGTGGTGCGAACCCACGTGGTGCGGTTCTGCAACCGCTGTGACGCGGTCATCGCCCCTTCCCGGGCTGTGCGGGACCTCCTGCAGGCGCAGGGAGTACGGAGCCGGATCGAGGTGATCCCTACTGCCGCCCTGGACCTCGCGGGCATCGCCCGGATCCGCCCCGCGGACCGACGGGTGCTCGGGATCCCTCCGGACCGGATCCTGCTCGTGTACGTGGGCCGGCTGGCCCGGGAGAAGAGCCTGGACCTGCTCCTGGAGGCGTTCGCGCGGGCCTGCCAGGATCGCCCCCTGCACCTGCTCCTCGTGGGCCATGGCCCCGAGCGCATGGAGCTGGAGCGCAGGGCACGGGAGGCGGGGGTCTTGGATCGGGTAACCTTTGCCGGTGCTCTCCCGCACGAGGAGGCCCTGGCCTGGATGAAAGCTTCGGACATCTTTGTGTTCGCCTCCCGGACGGAGACCCAGGGCTTAGCGGTGGTGGAAGCCATGGCGTGCGGATTGGCAGTGGCCGCGGTGGAAGCCACGGGGACGAGTGAAACCGTGGCCCACGGGCGGACCGGCCTGCTGGTGGATCCGGATCCGGAGGCGCTGGCCTCCGCCATGGCGCGGCTCGCAGACCTCCCGGGTCTCCGGCGGGAACTGGCAGAGCAGGCCCGGGCTGCGGCTACCCAGTGGTCCGAGACCGCTCAAGCGGACCGGGTGCTGGCCTTATATCGATCCGTGCGGGAGGGGAGGCGGTAGGGGGACGAAACCAATCCTCCTGACGGCTTAGCGGAGGCCCGGATGTACCTCAAGCGCCTGGAGCTGGTGGGGTTCAAAACCTTTGCGGACCGCACGGAGCTGGAGTTCGGTCCCGGGATCACCGCCATCGTGGGCCCCAACGGGGCCGGAAAGAGCAATCTCTTCGACGCCATTCGATGGGTGCTCGGAGAGACCTCTCACCGGGCCCTGCGGGCCCACCGCACGGAGGACGTCATCTTCGCGGGGACCAGTACCCGCCGCCCTCATGGCATCGCCCAGGTGGAGCTCACCCTCGACAACGGGAGCGGGATCCTGCCCCTGGAATTCTCCGAGGTCACCGTAATCCGCCGGGCCACCCGGGCCTCCGAGAGCGAGTTCTTCATCAATCGGATCCCGTGCCGGATGCGGGACGTGCAGGCCCTGTTCCTCGGTACGGGGCTCGGTGGCCGCTCCTACGCCATGATCGCTCAGGGCGAGGTGGAAGCCATCCTGGAAGCCTCCCCGCAGGAGCGACGGGCGTGGTTGCTGGAGGCGGCGGGCATCGCCCGCTACCACCGCCGGCGGCAGGAGGCGGAACGGCGGCTGCAGCAGGCTCAGGAGAACCTGGAGCGGCTGCGGGATCTCCTGCAGGAGCTCGAGACCCAGCGGGCTTCCCTGGCGGCCCAGGCGGAAGCCGCGAGCCGGTATCGGGCCTGTGAGCGGGCGCTGCGGGAGGTGGAGAAGCTCTTGCACGTGGAGGCGGCCCGGCGGTTGACCGCTCAGATCCAGCGTCTGGCTGCCCAGCACGAGACCGTGCGGGAGCGGTACGCGGAGGCAGAGAGGCGGGCGCAAGCCCTGGACGGCGCTCTCCGTGAGAAGCGGCAGTGCGCGGAGGCCGCGGCGGTAAGGGTGGAGGCCGTGCAACGGGAGCTCCTCTCCACGGTGGAGGCGGCCCGGGCATGCGAGGCCCGTCTGCAGCTGCTCGCCGAGCGGCTCCGGACCCGGAGGGAGCGGGACTCCCAGCTTGCGGTGGAGATCCCGCGCCTGGCGCGGGAGCTTGCGGTCCTCCGCGAGGCCGAGGAGGAAGCCCGGACACAGCGGGCGGCTGTGGAGGCCGAGATCGCCTCGGCCCGCAGGGCGGAGGCGGAGGTCCGGAGGCAGGTAGAGGCGCTCACGGAGGTGGTGCGGATCCACCGGGAGGAGGAGGAACGGCTGCGGGCAGACCTGGTGGAGCTGGAGCACGCCCGTGCCCAGACCCAAGCCCAGCACGCGGCTCTCCACAGCCGCCTCCAGGCCCTGCGCGCTCAGCGGAAGCGCCTCGAGGAACGCCTGGCACGTGCGGAGGAGGAGCGCCGGGCCGCGCAGGCCCGGCGGGAGGCGCTGGAGGCCCAGGTAGGCCAGGGCATGGCCCAGGGAGAGGTGCTGAGGGGACGGGCGGAGATGCTCCGGGAACGGATCCAGCGCGTGGAGGCGGAACTGGAGCGGGTTCAGGCGGAGGAGCGGGAGGTGGAGATGAACCGATCGGCCCGTCTGGAGCGGCTCCGCTACCTGGAGGAGGCGCAGGCGGGCTTGGTGGGCTACGAGCAGGCCGCCCGGGAGATCCTGCTTGCGCGGGGCGAATCCCCGGAGCTGCAGGGGGTGCAGGGAGCCCTCGTGGACTTCCTGGAAGTGGAGCTTCCACACCGGCATGCGGTGGAGGCCGCCCTGGGTCCTGCCCTCTTCGCGCTCCTCGCGGACTCCCTGGAATCCGCCCGCATCGCCCTCCGGTGGCTCCAGGATCGCGCGAGCGGAGCTCGGTTCTTGATCCCCGAGCTCCTCTGCGTTTCCCCGAACGGCTCCTCCCCGCCGGAGGGCGCGATCCCAGCCCTGGAGCTTTTGCGTTGTCCCCCCCAGGTGGCGCCCTTTGTCGCTGTAGCCCTGGCGGAGACCTGGGTGGTCCGGGACCTGGAAACCGCCCTCACCCTCCGGAGCCGGGGGGTCTCTGGCCGTCTGGTGACGTTGGCGGGCGAGGTCCTGAGCCCGGAAGGGGTGCTCGCCACCCGGCGGGTGAACCCCGACCATCCCCTGGGCCGCGCCCAGGAGCTGGAGGCGCTCCGAGGTGTCCTCGCGGACCTGCTGGCCCGCTGGAAGGAGGTAAGGCGGCAGCGGGGAGCGCTGGAGCAGCAACGGGATGCCCTGAGGGCCGAGCTGCAGGAGACCACCCGGGCCCTTCAGGCCATGGAGATCCAGTTGGCGAGTGTGCGCCGCGCGCTCGTGGCGGTGGAGGAGGACTTGGCGCGCGTGGACCGGACGGAGGCCGAGCTCCGATCGGAACTCGAAGCCGTGGAATCTGAGGCACAGGAGACGAGGGACGCCCTTCAGCGCGTGGACACGGATCTCGCGTCCGTGGAGGCGGAGCTGGAGCGAGTACGGACCGCGTTCCACGCGGCCCGGGAGAGGCTGTCCGAGGGGGAACGGACCCTGGAGGCCGCCCGGGCGGAGCACACGAGGGTTCGCCTGCACCTGGTGGGGCTCCAGGGGCTGTGGGAAGCCCTGCACCATCGGGTGGAGCACGGAGAGGAAGCGCGGAGGTCGGTGGAGGAGCATTTGGCCGCGGCGCGGGCGGAACAGGCGGCGCTTTTGGAGGAGGCGCGCTGCCTGCTCCGGGAGCAGGCAGAGGCACGGGGGATCCTCGAGGCGCTGCGGGCGCGGGAGGAGGCACTTCGGGGCGACCTCGAGGCGGGCGTACAGGAACGGGACCGGGCCATGGAGGAGGCGCAGGCGCTCGTGGAGGCGAGCGAGGCGGCATGGGAGGAGGTTCGGGGCCACGAGGAGGTCCTGCACCGGATCGCGCTCCGCAGGGCACAGGTGGAGGCCGAGTACAGGTCCCTGGCGCAGCGGGTGGCGGAGGAGTTCGGGATAGACCTTCCGGCTGCAGAAGCCGCCGCCCCCCAGGAGCTCCCACGTGAGGAGCTGGTGCGGCGGGCCCAGGAGCTGCGCGCGCAGCTGGAGGCCCTGGGGCCGGTGAACCTCCGGGCCATGGAGGAACACGCGCGCCTTTGCGCACGCCTGGAAGGCCTGCGGGCACAGGTGGAGGACATCGAGCGGGCCCGATCGCTCCTGCTGGAGGAGATGGAGCGGCTGGGTCGGGTTCTGGACGTGCGCTTTCGCCAGACCCTGGAGGAGGTGGACGCGGCGTTTGGGGAGTGTTTCCGATCCCTGTTCGGGGGAGGGAACGCCTCCCTGGAGTGGGTGGCGGAGGAGGACGGGGAGGAGGGGATCGAGATCCGGGTGCAGGTGCCCGGCAAGAAGGTGCGGGATCTAGGCGCCCTGTCGGGCGGAGAGCGGGCCATGGCTGCCCTGGCCCTCATCTTCGCCCTCCTGCGGGTGCATCCCAGCCCTTTCTGCGTCTTCGACGAGGTGGAGGCAGCCCTGGACGACGAGAACACCCGGCGCCTTGCGGTGCTGCTGCGGGAGCTCGCGCAGCGCAGTCAGGTGATCATCATCACGCACAACAAGGGCACCATGGAGGCCGCGGACACCCTCTACGGGGTCACCATGGAGGAGCCTGGGGTCTCCCGCATCGTCTCCGTGCGGGTAGTGGAACACAGGCCGCAGGCCTTGCCATCTTCTCCGGCCCAGGGAGGATGAACCGGGACACCGCGGGGCTGCCGCCCCTGGCGCTCAAGGAGGGAGCGACCTCACGGTTGAGGGGGTTCTGCGGGACCCGGCGCGGACAGGACTGGACGCACCGGTTCGAAGCTCTGGCGCAGGGTCCCCGGGGGACGATCCCAGGGACGGCGGCAGGAAACGCGACCCCCGAAGAAGAAGTTTCTGCACCACGCTCCGATCGCGTAATTCCGCGCAGCCGCGGGGAGGGGAGGGATGCCGGAGGGCTTTGCGTACCGGTTCCGCAAGCCGCTGTGCCGTCCGGAGGAGGTGGGGGTTACAGGACCGCGGCCCAGCCGCACGGTGGAAGCGGGGATGCTGGTGGAGCGGGACGTGGCCATCCCTCTACGGGACGGGGTGCGCATCTATGCGGACGTCTTCCGGCCCACAGAAGGTCCTCCGGTTCCCGCGCTGCTTGCCTGGAGCCCCTATGGCAAGCACGAGGGAACCCTGCAGTACCTCGTGCGGGCCTTTCCCGCGGCTGGGGTTCGGGAGGAGGACGTCTCCCCCTACGCGGTCTTCGAGGGCCCGGACCCCGCCTATTGGGTCCCCCGGGGATACGCGGTGGTCAACGTGAATCCCCGGGGGACCTGGTACTCGGAGGGAGTAGCCACCTTCCTCTCCCCGGAGGAAGCGCAGGACTGCTACGACGTCATCGAGTGGATCGCCCGCCAGAGCTGGTGCAGCGGGAAGGTGGGGATGACGGGCGTGAGCTACCTCGCCTGCATCCAGTGGAAGGTGGCGGCCCTGCATCCCCCGCACCTCGCGGCCATCAACCCGTGGGAAGGGTTCACGGACCACTACCGGGAGGTCTCCCGGCACGGCGGGATTCCCGAGACCTGGTTCCGGCCCTACTGGAGCCTGCAGCGCATCGGCATCGGTCTCGAGCTCGTGGAGGACCTCTTCGCGGAGGAGCTGGAGCACCCCCTCTTTGATGCCTTCTGGGCCTCGAAGCTCCCGGATCTAGCGGCCATCCGAATTCCCGCCTATGTGGTCGCCAGCTGGAGCGATCACGGGCTCCATACCCGGGGAACCCTGGAGGGCTTCAAGCGCATCCGGTCGGAGCCCAAGTGGCTGGAGATCCACGGACACAAGAAGTGGGCCTACTACTACCGCCGGGAGAGTCTCGAGCGCCAGGCGGCCTTCTTCGACCGGTTCCTCAAGGGGGAGCGTACGGAGGTGGAACAGTGGCCCCGGGTGCAGGCCTTCGTGCGGGAACGAGGGATGGAGGGGGTGTGGCGGACCTTTGAAGGGTGGCCGGTTCCGCAGACCCGTTACCTGCGGTTGTACCTGAACCTCCCCGAGGGCCGCCTGCAGGAGGAACCGATCTCCGAGGAGGCGAGCCAGTGGTATCTTGCCACGAGCGGGGGATACGACCGGCTGCGACGGGAGCTGGGGCGGGTGGTGCTCGAGTACACCTTCCGGGAGCGGATGGACGTAGTGGGCTACATGAAGCTGCGGGTGTGGATGAGCACCCCGGACGGAGAGGACATGGACGTGTTCGTGGGCATCCAGAAGGTGGACCGGGAGGGTCGGGTAGTTCCCTTCATCCACTACGCACAGTACGAGGATGGGCCGGTGGCCCTGGGCTGGCTGCGGGCCAGTCATCGGGAGCTGGATCCGGTGGCCAGCACGGAGTGGCAGCCCATACACCCGCACCGCCGGGAGGAGAAGCTGCGACCGGGCGAAGTGGTGCCGATGGAGATCGAGATCTGGCCTTCCGGGACCAGGTTCGAAGCGGGGGACCGACTGCGCCTGATCCTGCAGGGACGGGACATCCAGGACTACCCCCGGCACCTCCCGTACGCACGGCACGAGGCCACGGTGAACGTGGGCCGGCACGTGATCTGGAGCGGAGGCCGGTTCGACTCGTATCTGGTGGTGCCCTGTGTCCTATGAGGGTGACAAAATATAATACTTCTGAGGCGGTCCCCAGCAATTCAGTGGAGGGGGTGTGTGATGAGACCGTGGATCGGACTTGCGCTTGGAGTTGTCCTCCTCCTGACCCTTTCCCTCTCAGGCTATCCTCAGCCCGCTCCGGTCCGGATCGGACTTGTGCTCAGCTTCGCGAGCCAGCCCGTCCAGTCCAGGGGGGTGGAGGATGGACTGCGGCTGGCCCTGGAAGAGGCCGGAGGCCGAGTTGCGGGCAGGACCTTCGAGCTCTTCCGGGAGGACGATGAGGGAAGCCCCACGGTAGGACTTAGCAAGACCCGGCGCTTGGTAGAGGAACGGCAGGTGGATTTCCTCGTGGGAACGGTGTGGAGCCATGTGGCGTTGGCCCTGGTGGACTACCTGCGCACCCGGGATGTCGTCTGGATCATCCCGGTGGCTACCACCCGGCTCCTGATGACCCCGGAGCGGGCAACGCCCAGGATGTTCCGGCTCGTGGACACCAGCGACCAAAACAGCTTCCCCCTGGGACGATGGGTGGTGAACAAGCGCGGGCACCGGAACCTGGTGGCCATTGGCTTCGACGTGGCCGCGGGGCACGATGGAATCGGAGCGTTTGAGGCGGGCGCGCGGGCCGCAGGGGGCCGCGTGCTCCGGAAGATCTTCGTGCGGGTGGGCACCGTGGATTTCGCCCCCTTCCTCACCCCCGCGAACCTGGAGGGAGCGGACGCGGTGTACGCGTGGTTTGCCGGGGTGGACGCCATCCGGTTCCTGAAGCAGTACGACGCCTTCGGATGGAAGGCGCGGCTTCCCCTGTACGGCGGAAGGCCCATGGTAGACGAAGCGTACGTGAGCGAGGCCGGCGACTCCGCGCTGGGAGTCACCGCCATCACCCCGTACACCCCGCTGCTCGATACCCCGCAGAACCGGCGATTCGTACAGGCCTTCCGGCAGCGGTTCGGGCGGCTACCTTTCTCTTACGAGGAGAGCGGGTATACCACCGGGAAGCTTATCCTCGCGGGCCTGCAGGCCATGCAGGGGGATACCAGCCGGAGGGACGAGCTCGCCCAAGTGATGCGCCGGGAGGCGCCGAAGATCGTCACGCCCGCCGGCCCGCTCCGGCTGGACCGCTACAACCAGAGGATCTTCGACCAGTACGTGGTCCGGGTGGAGCGCCGCGAGGGCCAGCTGCTGAACGTCCCCATTGACCGGATCGGACAGGTGGCCCAGGTGGACGTGTGGCAGTGGTGGAGGCGGTGATCTCCGCCTACGGGCTGCAGGCGCTCAACGGACTCGTCCACGGTACCGTCCTCTTCCTGGTGGCGGTGGGCCTGAGCGTGGGGATCGGCGTGCTCCGCATCGCCAACCTCGCCCACGGATCCCTCTACCTCCTGGGAGGATACGTGGCGGTGAGTGCAGCCCGGGCCCTGGGGAGCTGGGGAGCGGGAGCCGTATGCGGGCTCCTGGCAAGCATCGGGGCCGGGTTTGCGATCTTCGAACTGCTGCGGCAACCCTGGGCGAGGACCCTGTTCGCCCAGGTGTTGCTCACCGTGGGGGTCCTGTTCGTGGCGGCGGATGTCTTCCGGTTCGTGTGGGGGGGGATTCCTACCCTTGTGGCGGCGCCTACCTGGGCGCAGGGGGCGGTTTGGCTGGGCGGGATCACGGTGCCGGTCTACCGGTTGATCCTCGTGGCTCTCGGCGTGGGGATCGCGGGGATCCTCTGGTGGGTGGTGGAGCGCACGCACTGGGGTGCCCTGGTTCGGGCCGCGGTGGACGACGAGGAGATGGCCCGGGGGCTGGGGATTGATGTGGTGCGGATCAAACGCTGGGTGTTCGGGATGGCTTCGGGTCTCGCGGGCCTGGGAGGGATCCTCGGAGGGATCATCACCGGGGTCGGCCCCGGACTGGATCTGGAGATGCTGGTGTCCGCCCTGGTCGTGGTGGTGGTGGGTGGGGTGGGGAGCGTGCTGGGGACGTACCTCGCCGCACTCCTGGTTGGCGTGCTGGACACGGTCCTGACCGGGAGCTGGCCCGAGATCTCCATCTTCAGCCTGTTCGCGGTCATGGTGGCGGCCCTGATGCTGCGGCCGGGCGGGCTGGTGGAGCGGTAAGTTCCGGGGCCCCATGGATCGGGTCGTTCCCTCCCGGCTGGTAGGCCTTGCCGCGGTCCTGGTTTTCCTGCTCCTTCCCTGGATGCTCTCCGAGTACCAGCGGACGCTGCTGAGCCTCACGTTTCTGTATGCGGTGTTCGCCATGAGCCTGGACCTGATCCACGGGTACGCGGGGATCGAGTCCCTGGGTCACGCCGCATTCCTGGGAATCGGTGCGTACACCGCGGGCCTGCTGGGCGCCCGCTTCGGGATGCAGAACATGCTCCTCGGGACGCTGGCCGGGATGCTTGCCGGAGGGATCCTGGCGGCGCTCGTCGGGCCCGCCATCCTCCGGACCCGGGGGATTACCTCCCTGATGACGTTCCTCGCCATCTCCATGATGCTGTGGGGAGGCGCGGTGAAGTGGCGGTCCCTTACCGGAGGCGACGACGGGCTTACGGGAGTTCTCCGGCTTGGGGAGGTCCTGGGGCCCGTGGGGGGAGGGATTGCGGAGTACTACCTTCTTTTTTTGGTCTGTCTGGGTTGCCTGATCCTCCTACGTCGGGTGGGACAGTCCAGCTTCGGGCTCGTGCTCCAGGGCATCCGGGAAAACGAGCCCCGGATGCGGACCCTGGGGTACCACACGCAGCTGCACAAGTTCCTGGCCCTGGTGGGCAGTGGTGCCCTGGCCGGGATGGCAGGGGCCCTCCTCGCCTACCACAACGGCTTCGTGGGCCCCACGGAGCTGCACGTTCTCACCTCCGCGGAGGGGCTGGTGATGGTGCTCGTGGGAGGGGCTGGGACGTTCGTGGGGCCCGCGGTAGGGGCCTTGGTGGTCACGGTGGTGAAGCACTGGATCAGTGCCTATACCCAGTACTGGGGTGCCCTTTTGGGCATCGCGTACATCCTCCTCGTGCGGTACGCCCCCGCAGGCCTCTACCCGCCCCTCGCGGCCGCGTGGGCGAGGCGCAGGCAGCGGGAGGCGTGGAAGGGCCCCGCGCCCCTGGAGATCGGCCAGAAAGGAAGCCAATGAGGGAGGTTGGGACGGGCGTGGGCCAGATCGTCCTGCGGACGGAGGGGCTCTCCAAGGCCTACGGAGGGGTGCGGGCGGTGGATGGGGTGAACCTGCAGGTAGAAGAGGGGGAGCGCCGGGTGATCATCGGGCCCAATGGGGCGGGCAAGACCACCCTCTTTCACCTCCTGAGCGGGGAGGTGCGAGCCACCCATGGCCGGATCCTGTGGCACGGGAAGGAGATCACGCATCTCCCCCCGTATCGCCGCACCGCCCTGGGGATCGGGCGCACCTACCAGGTGACGAACGTCTTCTTGAAACTGACCGTCCTGGAGAACGTGCTCCTGGCCCTGTGGGGCCTGCGGCGCGAGCAGTACGATCCGTTCCGGCCCGCCCTCTCCCACCAGGAACCCCGGAGGAGGGCCCAGGAGTTGCTGGAGACCTTCGGGCTGTGGGAGAAACGGGACTGGCCGGCGGCAAGCCTGTCCTACGGGGAACAGCGGGAGCTGGAGGTGGTGCTTGCCCTCGCGGCAAACCCCCGGTTGCTCCTGCTGGATGAACCCACCGCGGGCCTGTCGCCTGCGGAGACCCAACGGATGGTGGAACTCCTGCGGTCTTTGGATCCTGCCATGACCGTGCTCCTCATCGAGCACGACATGGACGTGGCGTTCACCATCGCCCAGCGCATCACGGTCATGCACCTCGGCAGAATCCTCGCGGAGGGTACCGTGGAGGAGATCCGGAGGAACCCGGAAGTACAGGCCATCTACCTGGGCAGGGAGGGGTGAGGGAGTGCTGGCGGTGGAGGACATCCACACCTATTACGGGGAGAGCTACGTCCTGCAGGGACTGAGCCTGCGGGTGGGGGAAGGACAGACGGTGGCCATCCTGGGACGCAACGGGGTGGGGAAGACCACCCTCATCCGGAGCCTCATGGGGTTCACGTCCCCCCGGAGAGGGCGCATCCGGTTCCGGGGAGAGGACATAACCCAAAAGCCCTCCCATGAGATCGTCCGGAAGGGCATCGGCTTGGTCCCCCAGGGACGCCGGATCTTCCCCTCCCTGACGGTGGAGGAGAACCTCCGGGTGGCGGCGCACGGGACGGAGCGCGGCTGGACGCTGGAGCGCGTGTACGGCTTGTTTCCGCAGCTGTGGGAGCGCCGACGCCTGCGCGGGAACCGGTTGAGCGGCGGGGAGCAGCAGATGCTGGCCATCGGGCGGGCCCTGATGACCAATCCCTTCCTCCTCCTCATGGATGAGCCCTCCGAGGGACTGGCTCCGAGGCTGGTGCAGGAGCTGGGGCGGACGCTCCAGGCTCTCAAGGCGGAGGGTCTGTCCATCCTGCTGGTGGAGCAGAACCTCCCCCTCGCTCTCCGGGTGGCGGACTTCGTGTACGTGATGAGCAAGGGGACCGTGGTGTTTGAGGGAACCCCCGCACAGCTCCGGGAGGCGCAGGACGTGCGGCAGCGCTACCTGGGCGTTTAGCCTCTGCGGGGCTGTGGCATGTTCCTTGCCTACCAGGCCTCCGGAGGGATGCCGTGGAAGTGCGGGGGGAGCAGGACGAGGAGCTGTGGCGCCGGCGGATCCAGGCCCGGCAGATCGCCTTCTCGGGACTCGGGCACCTCTCGGGCTTCTTGATCCTCCTCCTGGTCCGGCACGCGGGTTTGGCCTCCTTCTCGGATCTCGCCCTGCTGGGCGTGGCGGCGTTGGGAGGTGGGGGTACCGCGATCCTCTACGGCCTGGCCCGTACGGGCCTCCATCGGGTGCTCTTTCCCTGGGATCCCCACTGGGTGTACATCCCCCTTGCCTTCACCGTCCTCCTCCTCAACGCGCAGATGCTCCTCGCTCCCGCGGCCCGGTGGCTCCTCATCCACGGGTGGCTTGCGGCCCTCGCCATGGCCTCTGGGTACGTGCGATTCCTCCCCGCGGTGGGGCTTACCGCTGCCATGGGCGGGCTGTATCTGGCGTGGGCGACCCGCTTGCCCGAGACCACGGTCATCCGGGAGCTCCTCCCCGTGCTCAACGTGGGGGTTTCCGCGTGGATCCTCGCCCTCGTCTCCGAACGGGTGCGGGCCCGGCGGCGGGAGGTGCGGGAGCTGACGGAGCAGTTGCGAGAGGTAAACCGGCGCCTGGCGGAGATGGCCCTCCGGGATCCCCTCACGGATGCCTTCAACCGTCGGTATCTCGAGGAGCAGCTGGCCCTGGAGGTGAAGCGCGCCCGGAGGAGCGGAAAGCCCCTCGTGGTGGCCATGATGGATCTGGACGGCTTCAAATACTACAACGACACACACGGGCACCTGGCCGGAGACGAGGTGCTTCGGCTGGCGGCCGCGGCCATGCGGGCATCGGTGCGCAGGGGCGACCTCGTGGCCCGCTACGGGGGCGACGAGTTCGCCGTGGTGCTGGTGGACATCTCCCCTCAGGATGCCCTCCGGGTCCTGGAACGGATCCGGAACGCGGTGGCCTCCCTCCGCCTGGCGGGTGGGGAGTTCTCCGGGGGGGTCACCCTGAGCGTGGGGGCCGCAGGCTTTCCCCGGGATGGGAGTACGGCGCAGGAGTTGCTGAGCCGGGCGGACCAGGCCCTGTACCGGGCCAAGAGTCTGGGCGGGGACCGGGTGGAGCTGGCAGGCGCCGCGGAGGATCCGTGCGGGTCGCCCCCCGGAGATGGCATAGCGCTTGCTTACTGACGTCCCCGGGATGAGGCGGGGCCCACGCGCGGAGGGAATCCTGCGGGCCGCGGTGCAGGTGGCGGAGCGGTTGCTCCTGTGTCGGCCGTGGGATCGGGCCGTGAGCGAGGTACTAGCGATCCTCGGGAGGGCCACGGAGGTCAGCCGCGTCTACGTATTCGAGAATCACCCGGGGCCGGGTGGGGAGCTGTGCACGAGCCAGCGGTACGAGTGGGTGGCACCGGACATCACGCCCCAGATCGCGAACCCGGAGCTGCAGAACTTCCCGTGGATCGAGGGTGGATTCGCGCGGTGGGTGGAACGGATGTCCCGGGGAGAGGCGGTTTTCGGCTTGGTGCGGGATTTCCCGCCTGCGGAGCGGGCGGTCCTGGAATCGCAGGAGATCGTCTCCATCGTGGCAGTACCCATCTTCGCGGAGGGGCGGTGGTGGGGGTTTCTGGGGTTCGACGAGTGCCGTCGAGCCCGCAGGTGGAGCCCGGAGGAGATCTCCGCCCTGATGCTCACCAGCCGTCTGCTGGGGGTGGCCATCGAGCGGCAGGTGGTGGAGGAGGAGCTGGAGGAGGCCGCGGGGCTCGCCCGGAGGCTATTGGAGGCGAAGTCCTGGGAGGCGCTTTTGGAGGCGGCGGAGCCCGTTCTACACCGGCTTCTGGCCCCGGACGGACTCCACCTGTTCGTCACGGATCCCTCCCGGAGCTTCCTGCAGCTTGTGGCGGAGAGGCATGAAGGTGGCCTGCGCGCGTACCGGGCCAGCGTTCCCCTGGATCCCCCCGAGGACGACTGTGTGGCCTGGGTTGCGCACCGGGGTGCCCCGTACTTCGTGCAGGATCTCGGTGATCCGACCCTTCCCTTTCGGGTGTCGGAATCAGCCCGGGAAGCTGGGGTGCGATCCGTCCTTCTCATTCCGCTGGCCGCGGGCGGGCAGGTCACCGGGGCCTTGGTGGTGGACTTCCGTTCCCCCCGGCAGCTCAAGCCCTCCCACCTCCGCGCGGCAGACTTCCTGGGCTGGATGGTGGCCGTGGCCGCGGAACGGATCCTGGAGTCCCAGGCCTTTCGGGACCTCTTCGAGCGGGTTCCGGTAGGTCTGTACCGTTCTACCCCTGAGGGCCGGCTGCTGCGGGCAAACCGCGCGCTCGCGGCACTTCTGGGCTACCCCACACCCGAGGCCCTCCTGGCGCGGGACATCAGAGCCGTCTACGCCCACCCTCGGGACTACCGGCGATGGCAGGAAGCCCTCCGCCGGAACGGCAGGGTGGAAGGGTTTGAGGTCCAGTGGGTCCGGTCGGATGGCGAGCGCATCTGGGTTCTGGGGTCGGCTCAGGCCGTGCCGGGCCCTGAGGGTCGGCCCGCGTACTACGAGGGAAGCGTGGTGGACATCACCCGGCGCAGGGCCCTCGAGGAGCAGTTGGCCTTTCTCTGGGGTCACGACCCGCTGACGGGACTGGTGAACCGGCGCCGGTTTCAGGAGGAGCTGGATCGGGTGCTGGCGAGGGCGGAGGGGAGAGCTGGGTGTGCGGTGGTGCTCCTGGACCTGGACCGCTTTCAGGAGGTGAACGAGCGGGTCGGGCAGCGGGCCGCGGATCAGGCCCTCCAGGCCGTGGCCCGCTCCCTCCGGGCGTCCCTGCGGGCGGGCGACCTCCTCGCACGGGTAGGCGGGGATGAGTTCGGAATCCTGCTCTTTCCCGTGGACACGCGCCAGGCCCGGAGAGCAGCGGAGCGGCTGGTGCGGAGGCTGCGGGAAGCACCCCTCACCGTGGAGGGCCGTTCCCTGCAGCTCTCCGTGAGCTGCGGGGTGGCGGTCTCCGGCCGGGAGAAGACCGATGGCGAGACCCTCCTCGCCGCCGCGGAGGCCGCGTTGCACGAGTCCAAGCTCCAGGGCGGGGTTCGGCTTTCCTGCCCCTCGGTCGGTCTCCGCATCGTGGACCGCTGGGAGGACCGCCTGCGGCGGGCCCTCGACCGAAGCGGATTCCTCCTGATGGGGCAGCCCATTTGGGACCTTCGGACGGATCGCTCCGGCCGGTGGGAACTCCTGCTCCGCTTGGTCGAGGGGGAGGAGGTGATCCTGCCCGGGGAGTTCCTGCCCGCGGCGGAGCGCACGGGGCTGGTGGTGGAGATGGACCTGTGGGTGCTGCGCAGGGCCCTGGAGTGGTTGAGACGGTTCCCCTTCCGGATCCACGTGAACTTCTCCGCCCGGACCCTGGCGGAGGAAGCGGCGTTGCAGCAGGCGGTGCGGTTGCTGCGAGCGCAACCGCGGCAGGCGAGGCGGCTCGTGGTGGAGATTACGGAGACCACCGCGGTGTCCGACCTTCCGCAGGCCGTGCGGTGGATCCGGGCCCTCAAGCAGGAGGGCTGCGGGGTGGCCCTAGACGACTTCGGCGTGGGCTATTCCTCCATCGCCCACCTGCGCTCCCTGGAGGTGGATGTCCTGAAGGTGGACGGGAGCTTTATCCGGGCCCTGCGGAGCGATCCGCGGGACCGCCACCTGGTCCACGCCATGGTGGAGCTGGGACATAGGCTGGGGTGCCTGGTGGTGGCGGAGTGCGTGGAGGATGCGGAAACCCTGCGGGTGGTGCGGGCGCTCGGGTTGGACTGCGCGCAGGGCTACCACCTGTCCAAACCCGTCCCCTTCCCACCGCAGCCCGGGCCCTCTAGGCTCCGGGCCTGGTCCCATCGTCGGCGGACGCTGGTCTCCACCTGAATCGTTCTGTCCATCCCGCCGGGCTGTCGCGGTATAATCCTTCCGGGATGACGGAACTGGGGCGGTCGCTGGTGATCTTCGGTCTTGCGCTGGTGGCGGTAGGGCTTGCTCTGACGCTCCTCCCGCGCCTGGCTCCCCCCCGCCTGCCAGGGGACATCCTCATCCGGCGGGATGGCTTCACGTTCTATTTCCCCCTGGTCACGAGCCTCGTGGTAAGCCTGCTCCTGACCCTCCTCCTGAACCTCCTCTTCTGGGCCCGCCGCTGAGATGCCCGCATCGGTGCCGGCCCTCCGGATCCCCTTCGGGCGCTTGATGGGGCTGGTAGGTGGCCTGGTGGTGCTGACTACACCCTCCCTCCTTCTCGGCCAGCCCCAGACCCTGATCCGGGTAGGGATTCTTCTGGGGCAGGCGCAGGCAACCCTGGCCGCGGAGGCGACCCTCGAGGTGTTAGACGTCGCCCTGGATCGGATCGAGTACCTGGGGCCTGGACCGTGGGTCTTCCGAGCGGTGCCCGAGGGAATTGAGGGGGCGGGCCGTACCTACGGGGACGTCCTCCGGGTAAGAACCCAGACAGGGATCCCCATCCGTCTGGTGGAACGGCAGCGGGCCTATCGGGGGGTGGTGGAGCTCCGCCGCGTGGGTCGGACGCTCGTGGTGGTCAACGAGGTGGACCTCGAGAGCTATCTCTATGGGGTGCTCCGGCTGGAGGTAGACCCTGCCTGGCCTCCGGAGGCCCTGAAGGCCCAGGCGGTGGCCGCCCGGACCCTGGCCCTCGCGAGCCTGGGGCGCTTCCGGCGGGAGGGGTTTGACGTGCGGGATACCACGGAAGTGCAGCTCTACGGCGGGGCCACCTTCGAGGACCCCCGGACGAACGCCGCGGTGGATGCCACCCGGGGAGTCGTCCTCCTGCACGAGGGGAAACCCATCCATGCGGTCTACCACGCGGACTCCGGAGGGCAGACGGAGGCGAGCGAGCACGTGTGGGGAGTGGCCTACCCATACCTGCGCAGCGTGGAGGACCCGTACGTGGCGGGCAGTCCCTACCAGCGGTGGACGGTGGTGGTACCGCTCGCCCACCTGGAGGATCGACTGCGTGCTGGCGGCGTCCCGGTGCAGGGGATCACCGGGATCGAGATCCTGCGCACCACGGAATCCGGACGGGCGCTTGCGCTCCGCATCCTCGCGGGTTCCGAAGGCGTGGAGCTGGTGGGAACCCGCCTCCGATCCCTCCTCGGGCCCAACGTACTGCTCAGCACCCGGTTCTCGGTACGCGTGGAGGGCCAAAACGCCATCTTCGAGGGAAGCGGGTGGGGGCACGGCGTGGGGCTCTCCCAGTGGGGCGCCCGGGGGATGGCCCTTGCGGGCGCTTCCTTCGACCGCATCCTCCGCCACTACTATCGGGGCGTGGAGCTCCTTTCGCGCTGAGGGGATGCGCCTGAGCGACTTCGACTACGAGCTCCCACCGGACCGGATCGCTCAGCAACCCGCAGAGCCCCGAGATGCGGCGCGGCTTCTGGTCCTGGACCGGCGCACCGGCACGATCGAGCACCGGATCTTCCGGGACCTCCCGGAGCTCCTGGCTCCCGGGGATCTCCTGGTGCTCAACGACACCCGGGTGATCCCTGCCCGCCTGCGGGGTGAGAAGGAGGGCACGGGCGGGCGGGCGGAGGTGCTGCTGGTGTGGCGGGAGGAAGGGGAGCGGTGGCGGGCCTTGGTGCGGACCCGTCGGGCCCGGAAAGGAACCCGGATCGTCCTCGCGGAGGGGCACCTGCGGGCAGAGCTCCTAGAGCGACGCGAGGACGGCACGTGGCGCATCGGCCTCGAAGGAGACGTCTCCGCGGAGGAAGCCATCCAGAGGTGGGGGGAGGTGCCGCTTCCGCCCTACATCCGGGAGCGCCCCCGGGATCCGGAGGCGTACCAAACGGTCTACGCACGCTCCCCGGGAGCCGTGGCGGCGCCTACCGCGGGGTTGCACTTCACCCCGGAGTTGCTGGAGCGCCTCTCTGCCCGCGGGATTCCGCATGCCTTCGTGACCCTGCACGTGGGCCCAGGGACCTTTCGGCTCATCACCACGCCGGATCCCACCCGCCATCGCATGGACACAGAGCCCTACGAGATCCCCCTCGGAACCGCGGAGGCCATCGCGGCGGTGCGGGCGCGGGGGAACCGGGTGGTGGCGGTGGGCACGACGGTGGTGCGGACTCTGGAGACCGCCGCCCAACCGGACGGCACAGTTCGGGCGGGAGCCGGCTGGACGGAGCTCTACATCTACCCCGGCTACCGGTTCCGGGTGGTGAACGCCCTCATCACCAACTTCCACCTGCCCCGCAGTACGCCCCTTGTGCTCGTGAGCGCGTTCGCGGGGCGGGAGCGGGTGTTGGAAGCCTACCGGGTGGCTCTGGGGGAGGGTTACCGGTTCGGGAGCTTCGGGGACGCCATGCTCCTCCTGTAGTCAATCCAGCCGGGCACGCACCCACCCGCGGGTCAGGGGATCCCACTCGTCCAGGGGCCGGCCCATAAAGTCCCTCTGCTCGATCTTGTACCCCGCGGCCTCCAGCCGCTTTTTTGCCTCCCTCCAGTACCGGTAGTCCAGCTGGAAGCGGTTTTGCCGCAGCGGGTTCGGGTAGGCCCCAAGACCTCCCAGGAGCTTGCGGAGGTTTTGCTCCTCGGTGGGATCCGCCTCGATCTCGATGGCCTGGTTGATGGTGCCAAAGGCCCGAAGCGCGGGGTTCTGCGGGGGCAGGAGGGGAGAGGCACTCGGGTTCTGGCTCGCCACGAACACCTCGACCGTGGGCGTCGGGGTTGGCTGTGCCCGCGGGGCCCGGGCGGTCTCTGTCCGGGCTTTGGTCGCGGTCGCGCGTTCCTCCCGGCCCGGCTCCACCTGAGGTCTGGGAGCCGTCTGGCCCTCCGCGGCGGCCTTCTTGGCCGCCCACCGGGCCTTCGCCTCCTCGATGAGCTGCCGGCGGCGGGCCGCGGCCTCGTCGTCCTGGGGTGGCGTACGGGGCCTGCGTTCCTCCTCTGCCATGGGACCCTCCTTGGTTGCGCTCCCCGCCCGTCATTATACGCGGTATACTCCTGCGCGGCGTGCACCTTCTCCGGGCTCAACCGTTCCGGTTTGAGATCCTCGCGCAGGACGGCGCGGCGCGGGCCGGGGTTCTGTATACTCCTCATGGCCCCATCCGTACACCCTGTTTTGCGCCCGTGGCCACGAACGCCGCGGTGCGGGGCATGACCGTATGGGATCTTTGCTCCCTCGGGGCGGACCTGTTGCTCGCGAACACCTTCCACCTGTACCTCCGGCCCGGACCGGAGCTCATCGCACAGGCGGGGGGTCTTCATGCCTTCATGGGTTGGGGCGGCCCCATCCTCACGGACAGCGGCGGATTCCAGGTGTTGAGCCTGGCGCACCTGCGGCGGGTGACGGACCGGGGGGTGGTGTTCCGCTCCCCGATTGACGGAAGCCTGCATGAGCTCACCCCCGAGCGGGTGGTGGAGATCCAGGAAGTTCTGGGCTCCGACATCATCACGCCCCTGGACGTGTGCAGTGGATATCCCGTGGACGAGGGAGAGGCGAGGGAAGCGCTGCACCGCACCATGCACTGGCTGGAGCGCTCGCTGGCTGCCAGACGCCGCACGGATCAGGCCCTCTTCGGCATCCTCCAGGGTGCTTTCAGTCCCTCCCTGCGGGCCCAGGCCGCCGCTCACGCGGTGCGCCTCGATCTGCCGGGATACGCCATCGGCGGGCTCTCCGTGGGCGAGCCTCTCTCCGTGACGTACGAGATCCTGGAGTGCACCATCCGGCACCTGCCCCCGGAGCGTCCCCGCTACCTCATGGGGGTAGGTTCTCCGCCGGGCATCGTGGAGGCCATCGCGCGGGGTGTGGATCTCTTCGACTGCGTACTCCCCACCCGGGTGGGCCGCACGGGGGTGGTGTTCACCCGGAAGGGCCGGGTGAACCTCCGCAACAGCCCTTTCTGCACGGATCTCAGGCCCTTGGATCCGGAGTGTACCTGCCGGGTGTGTGCGCGGCACACCCGCGCCTACGTGCGCCACCTCTTCAAGTCGGGCGAGCTGCTGGGCCCCATCCTGGCCACCTACCACAACGTAGCCTTCCTCCTACGGTGGGTGGAGGAGGCCCGGAGGGCCATCCTGGAAGGGACCTTCTCCGCGTGGCGGGAGCGGGTCCTGGCCCAATACGCAACCCGGTGGTAGGAGGGTGGTACCATGGTGGAGGAAGGTCGGGCACAAGGGAGGGAGTATGTTTCTGCAGGCCCCGCAGGGCCAGCCGAATGTCCTCTATACCCTGATCCTCTGGGCGCTGCTCCTGGTGGTCTTCTACCTCCTCCTCATCCGGCCCCAACAGCAGCAGCAGAGGCGCCGGCGGGAGATGTTGGCCAAGCTCAAGAAAGGGGACCGCGTGGTCACGGTGGGGGGATTGCACGGGACCATCGTGGATGTCCACGGGGACGAGATCACCCTGGAGCTTGCACCCAACGTGCGGGTCCGGGCGGATCGCTCCGCGGTGGGAGCCGTACGCGGCCGTAGATCGGAGGCCCAGGACAAGGAGCGGGAGCGGGCGGGAGAACGCAGGGGGTGAGGGATGGGGCTGGCGATCCGAGCCCAGAAGCCGGAGAATCCCTTCGAGGCCGTCTGTCGATGGATTGACCGGGCCGCCCACCTGTTGGGCTATGATGAGTCCACCACCAAGCCCATCAAGCATCCACGCCGGTGCGTCATCGTCTCCCTCCCTGTGGAGATGGACGACGGGCGGGTGGAGGTGTTTGTGGGCTACCGGGTGCAGTACGACACCGCCCGAGGTCCCTGCAAGGGCGGGTTGCGCTACCACCCCAACGTCACCCTGGAGGAGATGATGGCCCTCGCGGCCCTCATGTCCCTGAAGTGCGCGGTGGTGGATGTGCCCTTCGGAGGTGGAAAGGGCGGGGTGGCGTGCGATCCCACCCGCTTGAGCCACCGGGAGCTGGAGCGCCTTACCCGCCGGTACACCGCGGAGATCTTCGACATCATCGGGCCAGACAAGGACATCCCGGCTCCGGACGTGGGCACCAATCCCCAGGTCATGGCCTGGGTGATGGACACCATCTGCATGAAGCGGGGCTACCTGGAGCCTGGCACCGTGACCGGAAAACCCATCCCCCTGGGGGGCTCCCGGGGGCGCGAGGAGGCCGCGGGCCGTGGGGTCCTGGTGGTGGCACGGGAGGCCTGTGCCCACCGCGGCCTGCGGCTGGAGGGAGCCCGGGTGGTGGTCCAGGGATTCGGGAATGTGGGCTACCACGCGGCTCGGCTCCTGCACGAGGAGGCGGGTGCCCGGGTGGTGGCGGTGAGCGACGTGCGGGGCGGGATCTATCATCCGGAAGGGTTGGTCCCGCGGCAGGTGAAGGAATATGCCCGCAACACGGGCAGCGTGGTGGGTTACCCAGGAGCCCGCACCGTCTCCAACCGGGAGCTGTTGGAGCTCCCCTGCGACCTTTTGATCCCGGCCGCCATTGAGCACCAGATCACCGCGGAGAACGCAGAGCGCATCCGGGCCTCCGTGATCGTGGAGGGGGCGAACGAGCCCACCACCCCGGAGGCGGACGAGATCCTGCGGCGCCGAGGGGTCTTGATCGTCCCGGATCTGCTGGCAAACGGTGGTGGGGTGGTGGTGAGCTACTTTGAGTGGGTACAGGATCGGTACGGATACTTCTGGCCGGAGGAGGAGGTCCGGGCCCGGCTGGAGCTGTTCATGATGCGCGCCTTCCAGGCTGTGCTCACCACCGCGGAGCGGTTCGGGGTAGATCTGCGGACCGCGGCGTACTGTCTTGGGGTGGAGCGCATCGTGGAGGCCCGCCGGCTGCGCGGGCTGTATGCGTGAACCCGTGGAGCGTCCCCGGGACCAGCAGGCCCCTGTGGCTTTCCCCTCCCGGGTCACCCTGGAAGCGGTGAAGGCGGACCCGGAGGTGGAGGCGTACGTGGGCAAGGCCAACGAAGCCCTGGGGGTCCTGGGATACACGGAGCATGGCTTCCGGCACGCGAACCTCACCGCCCGCATAGCCTACAACATCCTCAAGCGGCTGGGGCATCCGGAGCGGGATGCGGAGCTGGCCGCCATCGCAGGTTACCTCCACGACATCGGGAACCTCGTGAGCCGCCAGAACCACGAGCAGGTCGGGGCGATGCTGGCAGACCGCATCCTCGCCCGGTTGGGGATGGGACCGGAGGAGCGGGCGGTGGTGATGAGCGCCATCGGTAACCACGAGGAGTCCCACGGGCAGCCCGTGAGCAATGTGGGGGCCGCGGTGATCCTGGCGGACAAGTCCGATGTGCACCGCACCCGGGTGCGTAATCCGGATCCCACCACCTTCGACATCCACGACCGGGTGAACTACGCGGTGGAGCACTCCTTTTTGCGGGTGGACGAAAAGAACCGGGAGATCACCCTGGAGCTCGTCATCAACACGGAGGCGGCCCCGGTGATGGAGTACTTCGAGATCTTCCTCTCCCGCATGATCCTCTGCCGCCGGGCCGCGGAGTTCCTGGGCTGCCAGTTTAAGCTCCAGATCAACGGAGTCAAACTGCTCTAGCGTTTGACGGTCCGATCTCTCCGGGCTATGCTCGCACCTGGAGCCATGGATCTCCTCGCGGTGGGACTCAGCCACCACACGGCCCCCGTGGAGGTGCGGGAGCGGGTGGTGTGCCTGCCCACAAAGCTCGCCTCCGCGGTCGCCCTCCTGCGCCAGCGGAAGGGCATCCAGGAGGCTGCCCTGCTCTCCACCTGCAACCGTACGGAGGCCTACGTGGTCGCGGTGGAAGGGGGAGCGGGCCCGGAGTCCGTGCTGGCCTTCTGGTCCGCCTACCACGGAGTCCCCCAGGAGGTCTTCGCACCCTACGTATACGTCTACCGCGGGGTGGAAGCAGCCCGTCACCTCTTCCGGGTGGCGGGAGGGTTGGATTCCATGATCGTGGGGGAAGCACAGATCCTCGGCCAGGTGCGGGAAGCCTTCCATCAGGCCCAGGAGGGAGGCGGGATCGGCCCCGTGCTGAGCCGACTCTTCCGGCAGGCCATCGCCGCGGGCCGGAGGGTGCGGCGGGAGACGGGGATCGGCCGGGGTGCGGTGTCCGTGCCCGGCGCCGCGCTCGCGGTGGCCCGGGAGGTGTGCGGGGAGCTCCGGGGGCGGCAGGTGCTCGTCCTGGGAAGCGGGGAGATGGCGCGCCTTTTGGTGCGCAACCTGGTGGAGGCGGGGTGCACCGCGGTGGTGGTCTGCAGCCGCACCCTGGAGCACGCGGAGGCCCTGGCCGCAGCCTTCGGGGCACGAACCGTGCGGTTCGATGAGCTGGGTTCTGCCCTCCAGCGAGCCGACATCCTCGTGACCTCCACGGGCGCCCCGCACGTGGTGGTCGAGGCGTCCCTGGTGGCGGAGGTGATGCAAAAGCGCACCACGTCCCTGTTGATCCTGGACATCGCGGTCCCACGGGACGTGGATCCCGCGGTGCGCCTCCTCCCCGGCGTGCACCTCGTGGACATCGACGACCTGCAGGCCGCGGGGCAGCGGGTGCTCCAGGAGCGGAGAGGGGACGTGGAGCGGGCGGAGGCCATCCTGGCGGAGGAGACGGGGAAGTTCGAGGCTTGGTACCGTTCCCTGGACGTGGTGCCCCTCATCCGGGCCCTCCGCCACCGGGCGGAGGCCGTTTTGGAGGAGGAGTGGGCCCGGCTCCGCCCCCAGCTGGCGCACCTTCCGGTAGGGCATCAGGAGGCGGTGCGTCAGGCGCTCCGGACTGCCATCAACCGGCTGCTGCACCGCTCCATCGTGCGCCTGAAGGCGATGGCTACGGAGCGGGATCCCGCACTGGTGGATGCAGCCCGGGCCCTGCTGGATCTGGAGGACGTGGCGAGCTCTTGAGCACCGTCCGCGTGGGAACCCGGGGAAGCGCGCTCAGCCGTCGGCAGACGGAGGCGGTCCTAGCTGTCCTGCGCCGCCTGCACCCTGGAATCCGGTTCGAGGTAGTGGTGATCCAGACGCACGGCGACCGGTGGGCGGGACCCCTCTCTCCGGCATCGCGCCCAGGGCTGTTCGTGGCAGAGCTGGAGCGGGCGCTGCAGGAGGGCTCCATCGATCTCGCGGTGCACAGCCTCAAGGATCTCCCCACCACCCCTACCCCGGGCCTTGCCCTCGCCGCCATTCCGCCCCGGGAGGATCCCCGGGATGCGCTTGTGGCCAACGCTCCTTCCCTCGCACACCTTCCCTATGGGGCCCGGGTGGGCACCAGCAGCCCCCGGCGGGCGGCGCAACTCCGGGCCTACCGGAAGGACCTGGAGGTGGTGCCGCTCCGTGGCAACGTGGATACCCGGATCCGGAAGGTGCGCTCAGGCGTGGTGGACGCGGCCATCCTGGCCGCCGCGGGATTGGTCCGGGGCGGGTGGGAGCAGGAGATCACGGAGCGCCTGGATCCGGAGGTGATGCTCCCAGCCCCGGGCCAGGGAGCCCTTGCCCTCCAGGTGCGGGAGGAGGACATAAGGATGCGATCGCTCGTGGAAGTCCTCGACGATCCCCTGACCCGCGCGGCGGTGAGCGCGGAGCGGGCCTTCCTCCGGGGATTGGGAGGTGGATGCGTCGTCCCGGCCGCGGCGCTGGCCACCTGCGACGCGGGCGCGAGCACCCTACGGCTCAGGGGCCTTGTGGCGGCCCCCGATGGGAGCCGTGTGGTGCGCGTGGAGCGCGCGGGGCCCATGGTGTGCGCGGAGGAAATCGGGCGGCAGGCCGCGGAGGCCGTGTGCGGGCTCGTGCCCACCCTCGCGTCCTAGTCACGCGTCCCGCGCTCCAGGGCTCAGAGCTGGCGGAGCACCTGGGGAGGCTGGGGGTGGAGGTGGTGCACGTCCCCCTCCTTCGAATCCTCCCTCCCGTCTCCTACGCTCCCCTGGACCAGGCCCTGCGACGGCTCGAGAGCTACGCCTGGGTGGTGTTCACGAGCCAGAACGGAGTACGGGCCGTAGAGCGCCGGCTTCGCGACCTGGGGATTCCTGTAGAGGCCCTACGGGGCGTGCACACCGCCGCCATCGGCCCTGCCACCGCCCGCCTGCTGGCACGGCTGGGTGTCCCTCCCGTGCTCCAGCCCTCCGAGTACCGGGCGGAGGGTCTGGTGGAAGCGTTTGCCGCCTACGAACTGCGGGGCGTGCGGATCCTGATCCCCCGGGCGGAGGGGGCCCGGGACGTGCTGCCCCAAGGACTGCGGGAACGGGGCGCAGAGGTGGCGGTGGTGGCCGCCTACCGGGTGGAGACGGCCTGGGAGGAGGCTCCCCGGCTGCGGAGGGCGATCCAGGAAGGGGTGGATGCGGTGACGCTCACGAGCCCCTCCGCGGCCAGAGCCCTGGTATCCTTGCTGGAAGGACGTCTTCCGGAGGAAACCCGGGTGGTGTGCATCGGCCCCGTGACGGCACAGGCGGCGAGGGAGCTGGGGATCCGGGTGGACGGGGTGGCGGAGGTGTACACTTCCGAGGGGATGGTACAGATCCTGCAATCGCTCCTTGAGGGGGGGCGGTAGGATGGGATTCCCGGTCCACCGGGGAAGGCGGTTGCGCCGCACGGAGGCCCTGCGGCAGCTGGTGGCCGAGCACGCCCTGCGGGCTGAGCAGCTGGTGGCCCCCCTCTTCGTCAAGGAGAATCTCCCGTACCCCGCGGAGATTTCCTCCCTTCCGGGCCACTACCAGCACACCGTACCGAGCCTCGTGCGGGAGGTGGCAGAACTGCTGGAAGCAGGGGTTCGGGCGGTAATCCTCTTCGGGATTCCCGCCCGAAAGGATCCCACGGGGAGCGAGGCCTACCACCCGGAGGGGATCGTCCAGCGAGCCCTGCGGAAGCTGCGGGCGGAGTTCGGGGACCAGGTAGTCCTCATCGCGGACCTGTGCCTATGCGAGTACACAGACCACGGCCACTGCGGGGTCCTGGCCGGACCGGAGGGGCCCGTGGACAATGAGGCCACCCTGGAGGTTTACGGCCGCATCGCGGTGGCGCAGGCGGAGGCGGGCGCGGACCTCGTAGCACCCTCCGGCATGATGGACGGACAGGTCCAGGCGATCCGCCGCAGCCTGGACCAAGCGGGCTTCCAGGACGTGGGAATCCTGGCGTACGCGGCGAAGTACGCCAGCTGCTTCTATGGTCCGTTCCGGGAGGCCGCGGAGAGCGCCCCGCGGTTCGGGGACCGGAGAAGCTACCAGATGGATCCCCCTAACGTACGGGAAGCCCTGCGGGAGGTAGCCCGGGACGTCGAGGAGGGTGCGGACGTGGTGATGGTCAAGCCCGCGCTCCCCTACCTCGACGTGATCCGGGCGGTGAAGGAGCACTTCGGGCTTCCCACCGCAGCCTATCAGGTGAGCGGGGAGTACGCCGTGATCTGGGCGGCGGCCCAGAGGGAATGGGTGGATCTGGAGCTGGCCATGTGGGAGACCCTGCTCGCCATCCGGCGAGCGGGGGCGGACGTGATCCTCACGTACTTCGCGAAGGAGGCCGCCCGAAAGCTGCGGGCATGAGGCAGGGTGGTTCCCAGCAGCTCTACGCACGTGCCCAGGCCCTCATGCCGGGGGGTGTGAACAGCCCGGTACGGGCCTTTCGGGCGGTGGGGGGAACTCCGTCCTTCCTCGTGCGGGGAGCGGGAGCCTACGTGGAGGACGTGGACGGGAACCGGTACGTGGACTACGTGGGGAGCTGGGGAGCCCTCATCTGCGGACATGCGGATCCGGAGGTGGTGCGGGCCGCGGTGGAGGCCGTGGAGGGCGGGAGTTCCTTCGGCGCCTGTACCCCGTATGAGGTGGCCTTCGCGGAAGTATTGTGCGAGGCCGTTCCCTCCCTGGAGATGGTGCGGTTGGTCAGTAGCGGTACGGAGGCGGTGATGAGCGCCTTGCGGGTTGCCCGGGCCGCCACGGGTCGCGACCGCATCGTGAAGTTCGACGGCGGTTACCACGGGCACGCGGATGCGCTCCTCGTGCGGGCCGGAAGCGGGGTGGTCACCCTGGAGCTCCCGGACAGTCCCGGCGTTCCCGCGGCCGCGGTTCAGCACACCCTCTCCCTCCCGTACAACGACGAAAAGGCCGTGGAGGAGGCCTTTGCGCGGTTCGGGCCGGAGATCGCCGCGGTGGTGGTGGAACCCGTGGCGGGCAACATGGGCGTGGTACCCGCGGACCGCGCGTTCCTGGAGGTCCTGCGGGACCTCACCGCAGCATACGGGGCCCTGCTGGTCTTCGACGAGGTCATCACGGGATTCCGGGTGGGGTGGGGGGGAGCCCAGGCGGTTCTCGGCATCCGGCCGGACCTCACCTGTCTAGGAAAGGTGATCGGCGGGGGGTTTCCGCTCGCGGCCTACGGGGGGCGTCGGGATGCGATGTCGCTTGTGGCCCCCGCGGGCCCCGTGTACCAGGCGGGCACGCTTTCCGGTAACCCCGTGGCGGTGCGGGCGGGGCTGGCGACCCTGGAGCGGCTGCGGCAGCCCGGCACTTACGGACGGTTGGAAGAGGTGAGCGCGCAGCTGGAGCGAGGGCTCCTGGACGCGGCCCGGATCGCGGGCGTACCCGTGCAGCTGAACCGGGTGGGGAGCATGCTGACCCTGTTCTTCTCGGAACAGCCCGTGCGGGACTACGAGAGCGCCCGGAGGGCGGACGTGGTCCGATACGCGCAGTTCTTCTGGGGGATGCTGCGCCGGGGGGTCTATCTGCCCCCCAGCCAGTTCGAGGCCATGTTCGTCTCCCTGGCCCACGGGCCGGAGGAGATTGAGCGCACGGTCCAGGCAGCCTACGAGGCCCTGCGGGAGCTGCGATGAGGGTCCTCATCGTCATGCCCTTGTACAATGAGGAGCAGACCCTGGAGGGGGTACTGCGGGCGGTGCGGGAGTATGCGCCCGCCGCGGACATCCTGGTGGTGGACGACGGAAGCACGGATGGCTCCCCGGGGATCCTGGCCCGGTTCCCGGAGGTGCGGGTGATCCGCCATGCGGAAAACCGCGGATACGGGGCCTCCCTCATCACAGGGTTCCACTACGCCCTGGAGCACGGCTGCGACGTGGTGGTGACCATGGACTGCGACGAGCAGCATGAGCCCTATCTTATTCCGGATCTGGTGAGCGCCCTGGAGGGGGTGGACATCGTCTCCGGGAGCCGCTACCTTCCCGGCTCCTCCCGGGGTCAGGATCCGCCGCCGGATCGGCGGCGCATCAACCGGGAGATCACAGAGGAGGTGAACCGGCTCACGGGGCTTGGGATTACGGATGCCTTCTGCGGGTTTAAGGCGTACCGGGCGGAGGCCATCCGGAAACTGGAACTGGACGAGCCCTCCTACGGGATGCCCCTGCAGATCTGGGTGCAGGCCGCGGCGTTGGGGCTGCGGGTCCGGGAGATCCCCATCGGCCGGATCTACAGGAATCCCGCGCGCCGGTTTTTGGGGGGGCTCGAGGACCCGGAGGTGCGGCTGCGGTACTACCGGGAGGTGCTGCACCGCGCCGTGCAGCGGTGGCTGCACCGGGTAGAATCCGCGGTCTGCGCGGGAGAGGAGCGCAGGAGATGAACCGCCGGGCCCTGGTGCTGAGCCCGCACCCGGACGACGCGGAGATCGGGATGGGGGGAACCGTGGCCCTCCTGGTTCGCCAGGGGTGGACGGTGGTGGTCTGCGACCTCACCAACGGTGAGCCCACGCCCCGGGGCACGCCTGAGCGGCGGCTCCGGGAGGCGGCGGTGGCCGCGGACATCCTAGGAGTACGCCGCATCCTTCTGGATCTCCCCAACCGGTTCCTCCTGGACACCGTGGAGGCCCGCAAACAGGTGGCGGCGGTGATCCGGGAGGTGCGGCCGGAATTGCTGTTCGTACCGTACTGGGAGGATGCGCATCCAGACCACGTCCAGGCGGCGCAGCTCGGGGAGGCCGCCCGGTTCTACGCCAAACTCACCAAGTCCGACATTCCCGGAGAGCCCTATTACCCGCGCCGGGTGATCCACTACTTCTCCACCCACTACCGGATGGTGCGGCGCCCCTCGTTCCTCGTGGACGTGACGGAGACCTTCGAGCGTAAGCTGGAGAGCGTGGCCGCCTACCGCAGCCAGTTCGAGGACGAACGGGGAACCCTCTGGATCCTGGATCCCCTCCGTACCTCTGCCGCCTACTTCGGCGCCCTGGTGGGGGTGGCGTATGCGGAGCCCTTCGTGATGCGGGAGGAGGTGGGCCTACGAACCCTGGATGCCCTGCTGTGAGGATGGACCGTCCGCAGGCGGAGATTCCCACACCCGGCATTCCCCGGGGCTCTGGGGAGGTGGTGTGTATTCCCCCCCTTCCCTGCTGGCAGGCGGTGGCGGAGGAGAACGCGGCGAATCTGAACCGCAGCTCCGCCCTCCTCGACGGGGAACCCCTGGGCGCATTCCGTCGGGCGGTCCGGGAGGAGGTCCTCATGGCCGCAGCCCATTTCGGCCGCCGGTGGGGCCTTCGTCCGGGGGGGGAGTTGGGACCGCTCGTGGTCACCGGCCACCAGCCCGTCTTCTATCACCCGGGGATCTGGGTGAAGAACCTAGTGCTGGACCTGTGCCCGGGAGTTCGAACCCTGAACCTCATCGTAGACAGCGACGCGGTGGAAGTGCTGGATGTGGCGGTGCCCCGACGGAACGGGGAGCTGCGAACCGTGCACCGCGTCCTCGTGCGGTGTCCATCCGATGTCCCCTTCGAGGCGACACCGCCGCCCACCCAGGGGCAGTGGCGGAAGTGGATCGAGGCGATTGGGGAGGATCTCGCGACCCTGGACCGTCCGGAGCTCCTCAGGGGTCTGGAGCGGTTGAGCGCGCTCGGCGAGCGGGAACGGGAGGCGTGCGAGAACCTGGGGGAGTTCGTGGCACGCCTCCGGCGTGCCTTCGAGCCGGCTCCCGCATACCCGGAGCTCCCCGTCTCGTGGCTGTGCCGGACCCGGGGGTTCCTGCGGTTCGTTCGATGGATGGCGGATTCCTGCGAATCCTTCTGGGCCGCGTACAACGAGGCCCTGGAGGCCCACCGCAGGGCCGAGGGGATCCGGTCTTCGGCCCAGCCGTTCCCCAACCTGCGGCGGCAGTCGGGCTGCTACGAGCTCCCCCTGTGGACCGTGCGGGCGGGAAGGCGACGGCCGGTGTTCGCACGCCGGACCAGGGGAGGGGTGGTCCTCTCCACGGAAGAGGAGCTCGTACGGATCAGCCCCCACACGCCCCCCGAGGCCCTCGCGGAGGAAGCCTTCCGACCGCGGGGCATGGCCCTCACCCTGTTCGTGCGGGTGTGCGTGGCGGACCTCTTCGTCCACGGGGTCGGGGGTGCCCTCTACGACCGTGCCACGGACCAGCTGATCCGTAACCTGTTTGCCCTGGACCCTCCCTCCTTTGCCGTGGTCACCGCCACCTTCCACCTGCCGCTGCCAAGCCCGGAGGATCCGGGCTCGCAGCGAGCCCGCCTCCAACAGCGGCTGTATGAACTCCTGCACAATCCCGACCGGTTCCTGGAACCCCAGGACCCCCACCTCCAGTGCCTGGTGGAGGAGAAATGGGGGATTATCCGACGACTGCAGGAAGGTTCCCTGACCCGCCGGGAGCGCCGCGCGCTTACCCACCGGATCCGGGCCATCAATCAGGAGCTCAGCGCTCCGCTCGCGGAGGAGATCCAACGGGTTCGGGAGGCCCTGGCTCGGTTGGAGCCGCAGGAGACCGCGTACGCGGCGGCCACCTATCGCGGGTACCCCTTTTTCCTCTTCGACGGGGAAGCGCTGCGGCGGGTCCTCCAGGACCGGCTGATTTCCCCCTCCTAGACCCGTGTCTCCCGTTCTCCGCGCGGAAGGGATCCGTAAAGTCCTGGGAGCGCACCTGGTGCTGCGGGGGGTGGACCTGAAGGTGCATCCCGGGGAGGCGGTGGCCATCGTAGGGCCCAACGGCTCGGGCAAGACCACGCTGCTGCGCATCCTCGCCACCCTCCTGCGGCCGGACGCGGGGCGCTTGCGGCTGTTCGACATGGACCCGCGGCGTGCGCCCCAGGCCGTTCGGGCCCGATTAGGGGTGGTCGGGCACGAGAGCTTCCTGTACGGGGGCCTCACCGTGGAGGAGAACCTGCGCCTGTTCGCCACCCTCTCCGGAGCGGCCCCCCAGCGGGTGGAGGAGCTCCTGCACACAAGCGGCCTCTGGCCGAGGCGACGGGAGCTCGTGCGGCACCTCTCCCGGGGCTGGCAGCAGCGTGCAGGCCTCGTCCGGGCCCTCCTGCCCCGCCCCGCGCTTCTCCTCCTGGACGAACCCTTCACGGGCCTGGACGCGGAGGGGACGTACTGGCTACACCGCGTGCTGCTCGACCACCTCGCTGGTGGGGGGGCCGTGGTCCTCACCACCCACCGTCCCCAGGAGACGGCGGGCCTCTGCCATCGGATCCTGCGCCTGCAGGAAGGGCGCCTGGTGCCGGAGACGGAATCCGCCCGTCCCCCGGCCACCGCACCTCCCCCGGGCCACGGCCGCATGCCCGGATTCTGGACCGCCTACCGGGCGCTGGTGGCGAAGGACCTCCGGATCGAGCTCCGGGCTCGGGAGATCCTCCTCTCCATGGCGACGATGGCCCTCGTGGCCATGGTGCTCTTCAGCGTGGCCGTGGGGCTGGATCCCCAGGTGGTGGCCTCCGCGGGGCCGGGGATCCTGTGGACCACCTTCACCTTCACCGCCCTCTTGGGGATGGGGCGGGCGTACGAGCTGGAGCAGGAGCAGCGGGCGGGGTGGGCGGTGCTGGTCAGCCCCGTGGATCGGGCCGCCATTCTCAGTGCCAAGGCTACCAGCACCCTCCTGTGGCTGCTCCTGGTGGAGCTCCTGAGCCTTGGCGGGTTTGCCGTGCTGCTGAACGTGGACCTGGGCTCCCGTGTGGGATCCCTGGGGGTGGTCCTCCTGCTGGGCAGTGTGGGTCTGGGACTCCCGGGAACCCTGCTCAGCGCGGTGGCCGCGCACACCCGGCTGCGACAGATGATGCTCCCACTCCTGCTCGTGCCCCTGGCCTTTCCCCTCCTCATCGGAAGCGTGGGGGCGACCGCAAAAGTCCTGCAGGGATCGCCCTTGGGTGAAGCCGGGCCCGAATTGCGGGTGATGGGCGCCTTTGCTATCATCCTGGGGGCCGCGAGCCTGCTGCTTTTCGAAGCCGTGGTGGAGGACGGGCCTTGAGGCGTCTGGAGGCGGGGGCGCTGGTGGGGGCGGTGTCCCTCGCGTGGTACGGAAGTTTTCTCTACGCTCCCACCGAACGGATCATGGGCCAGGTGCAGCGGATCTTCTACGTGCATCTCGGCCTGTGGGGGGCGGCCGTGCTGGCCTTCCTCGTGACCTTCCTGAGCGGGATCCAGTATCTTCGGGTGCGTACAGCCTGGTGGGATGAACTCGCGGGAGCATCCGCGGAGGTGGGGGTGCTGTTCAACGGGCTTGTGATCCTCACGGGGGCCATATGGGCGAAGCCCACCTGGGGTGTGTGGTGGACGTGGGAGCCCCAGCTCACCAGCACCCTCCTGACGCAGCTGGTGTATTTCGCTTATCTCGTGCTCCGCGCGGTCTCCGAAGGAGACCGGGTCCGCCGCTTCGCGGCGGTGGTGGGCATCCTGGCTTTTTTGAACCTGCCGCTTGTGTTCCTGAGCGTGCGCCTGCTGCGTGGCGTGCACCCCGTGGTGCTCGGAGCGGATCCCGCAGGCCGGCCCACGGGGCTAGAGCCCGCCATGGTCCACGCCCTGGGGATCACGTTCGTCGCCCTGGTTCTCCTGTACTCCGCCCTGGTGCGCCTGCGCCTTCGCATCGGAGTCCTGGAAGGAGCTGTCCGCACGCTGCGCATGGAGTTGCAGGAATAGCATGGTCTACCTGTTCTGGGCGTACTGGCTTGTGTGGGTGGGCCTGGTGATGTACCTCGTGTGGCTGCACCACCGGGCGAGGCGCCTGGAGCAGGAGATTACCCGGCTGGAGGTGGAGCTACGGAAGGAGAAGCGGATCGAGCCGTATAGGGCAGCGGAGGATCGCCCATGAGGAGGCGAGCTCTCCTGCTTGTGGGACTCATCCTCGGGTGCCTAGGGGGGCTCGTCTACAGCGGGGTGCGGAGTGCGGCGGTCTACTACATCACCGTCTCGGAGCTGCGGGCCCGCGGGAAGGACGCGTACGGGATCCCGGTGCGGGTGGCGGGGAACGTGGTCCCCGGGAGTATCCGTCGGGAGGATTCTCAGGTGTTTTTCGTGCTCTCGGAGGGCAACGCGCAGCTCCCCGTGACCTACCGCGGAGCGGTGACGGATCTGTTCAGGGACGGAGCGCCCGTGGTGGTGGAGGGGACGTGGAGCCCAGAGGGCGTATTCCGGGCACGGGTCCTGCTCACCAAGTGTCCCACGAAGTACGAGGGAGGGGAGGACGCGCCTTGACGGATCCCCAGAAAGGTTGGACAATGCCGGTGGCCTTGAGGGCGGGGCCGCGCCGGTCCTGCCCTTTTGCGTCTTCCCGGAAGGAGACCGCGGGCAAGAGCGGGAATCTGAGACGATGAACCGACCGGTCGCTGTGCGCGTCCTCCTCCTCGGTCTCGCCACGGTGCTGCTCGTGGGCTGCCAGCCGTTCGTGCGGATGGCAGGGCCCCGGGGACCCGCGTACGAACCCCTTCCCCGCTATGTGGTCCGGATGGGCTTCATGCCCCGCAAGCCCAACGCGGACGCGGGGAAGCGGGTCTACGATGCCCGATGCGCGGTCTGCCACGGGCCCCAGGGCCGGGGAGACGGGCCCATGGCGAGGACCCTCACCGCACCCGAGAAGAACCTCTACACCGACTTCCTGAGCTTTTTCCGGATCCGTCCCCGGGCAGAGCCTCTGCCCTCCCGGCCCGCCAATTTCCATAACCTCGACCAGATGCGGCTGAATACCCCCTTCTCCATGTTCGAGACCGTGGCCCGGGGCCGCCCGCACACCGCCATGCCTGGGTTCCAGCACCCCGCGTACGGGGCCGTGGACGGCGGGACCCCGAGGCTATCGGATCAGGAGATCTGGAACGTGGTGTTCTGGGGGTGGAGCCGGACCACCACCCGGCAGCAGCTGCAGCTGGGCCGGCGTATCTACCAACAGCGGTGCGCGGAGTGCCACGGGGTCCTGGGGGATGGGAAAGGCCCCCGGGCGGAGGAGTTCCGGGGACTGGTATGGACCTGGGCGCGGGGCGTAGGGCCCGGGATCTTCACGGATCGGGAGTGGATGGCCTACCGGAAACCCACGGAGCTCTACCAGCGCATCGCGGAGGGCGTGGAACGCCGGGGATTGCGCCTCATGCCCGCGTTCCGGGACGAGCTCCGCCCACATGAGATCTGGGCCGTGGTAGATTACCTGTGGACCTTCGTGTACGACCTGCCCGCGGATCTCCGGTGAGGAGGAGTGGGGAGCATGGCGGAGGAGCAGAAGGCAAAGGATGTCAACCGGCGGACCTTCCTGCAGGTGGTGGCCTCCATTCCCGCCCTCGGAGCCCTCGCGGCCTTCGCGGCACCGCTCCTGCGCTACCTCAAGCCAAATCTGGATCCTGGTCTCGGCGTGCCGCAGGGGAGGTTTCCGCCGGATCTGATCGAAGGGGACCTGCCGAGGGGGGAACCGCTCCCGATTGCCCGGGTGGAGGAGCTCTCAGAACCCTGGTCCAGCAAGTTCTTCGTGTTCACCCAGAAATACCCCCAGTACACCCCGGAGCAGGCGCGGGCCTTCACGGTACCGGGTGTGGCCATCAAGCTCCCGTGGAAGGTGCGCTTCCCAGGCTACCGGGAGGGGAAGGAACCCACGGACATCGTGGTCTTCTCCCGCATCTGTCCGCACCTGGGTTGCATCTTCAACTACGTGCCGGACTGGCGGGAGATCACGGCGGGGTACGGTGGCTACATGCCTCCTCCGGAGCGCCGGCACGGGCTGCTGGGCTGCCCGTGCCATCTCTCCATCTACGACCCCGCGGACCGGGACCTCCCGGGGCGGGTGCTCTCCGGACCCGCGCCGCGGCCTCCCCGCTACTTCGTCTATGAGGTCCGCAACGAGGTGATCGTGGTGACCGCGGTGGAGCCGGGAGGGATCGCCTAGCCATGTGGGAGCGCCTGCGGGAGTGGTTCAGCGAGCGCAAGCAGAAGCTGGATCTCTTCGACGAGACCAACGTGGAGCGCTACGACAATCCCCTCTACCTGCTGGGCCAGATCGTGTACTTCTCCTGGATCGTGGTGATCGCAAGCGGCGTCCTCCTCATGATCTGGTATGAGCCCACCACCCACGGCGCCTACAACTCCATTCTCCGCATCCAGCACGAGATCCCCTTGGGCTGGCTCATCCGCGGAATGCACAAGTACGGCGCGGACATGCTCATCATCGCCATCACCCTCCGCATCTACCGCATGTACTTCCTGGGGGAGTACAAGCGGCCCAATGAGCTCAGCTGGATGATCCTGTTCGGCTCCCTGGTACTGGCCATGATCTCCGGGCTCACGGGGTACCTGCTGATCTGGAACCAGCGGGCCTTCTGGGCCGCGAAGGTGGTCCTCACCGTAGCTGTCTACCTGGATCAGCTTCCCCTCATCGGGCAGACCCGGTTCGGCAGCGCCATCGCCTTCGCGTTCCTGGGCGGGCCCGCGGAGGGACAGGGGACCCTCACCCGTTTCTACGCCATCCACTTCGGGATCTCCGTGCTGCTGCTCATCCTGGTGGAGCTGTACTTCCTCTTCACTCGCCGCAAGCGCTTCAACCTCTCGCCCACCGCTTTGGTGATCCTGCTGGTGATGCTGGTGGTCACCAGCTGGATCTTTCCCGCGGAGATGGGGCGGCGGGCAGACCCCAACCGCACGCCGCTTCCCATCCTCTCGGACTGGTACTTCCTGGCCCTGTACCAGTACGTGAAGTACACCCCGCCTCTGTGGGCGGGGCTGGGCCCGGGGCTGCTCATCGCCTATGGGATGCTGGTGCCCTTCCTGGATCGCAGCAAGGGACGGCGCCCCAGCGAGCGGCCCTTCTTCACCGTGGTGGGGATCATGGCCCTCACCTACTTCCTGGTTTTCACCGCCCTCATCCTGTTCAACATCGCGGTGATCGGTCGGGATCCCCACATCGTGCTCGTCCTCACCGCCCTCACCCTCACGTTGGGGTTTGTGCTGGAGGTCCGGTACCGCCGGAAGGTGCGGGCCGCGGAGGCAGCCATGCCCAGGCCCGCGCCCAGGGCGGCGGTGGCGGCGCGGCCCGCACCGAGTTCGGGAGCGTAGCGGTGCAGCGGCTCGTGTTCCTCCTGGCTTTCGTCGCCGCGGTCCTGGCCCTCCCGGAGGCGTGGTCGGGGTGGCGGGTGGCGATCCGCCAGACGGATCCGGGTTCCTGGATCCGGGCGGTGGGCTGGAGTGCCCTGGTGGTGGGGGCTTTCCTGGGTGCGGGGCTCGTGATGTATGCCGCGGACCGGCGGGCGGGTCGGGTGCGGCGTCGGATCGGGCTCTACGAGCGCATCCTGTCCCGGGGGGCGGGACAGCGGGGCTCTGCCCGCGGCATCACCCTCTTGAGCCTCGCCTCCCTCGCCTCTGTGGGGGCCATGGTGTACGGAGAACTCACGGATCACCGGCTCGTGAGCGCCGGGGCCATGGGGGTGCTGCTCATGCTGTACTCCTTCCTGGTGCTGCTGTTCCGGAGATCCAGCATGACCGCACGGGAGGAGTGAGGCGGTGTACCGGAGGGCGATCCTGAAGCTGCAGGACTGGACCCTGCGGCTGGACCGGTGGATCCAGCGGATCTACCCGCAGGACTTCAACCCCCTGTACTACACGGGAGGGCTCGCGAACCTTTTCCTGACCGTTCTCGTGATCTCCGGCATCCTGATCTTCCTGTACTACGAGCCGAGCCTGGAGGGTGCGTACGCCTCCGTGCAGTTCCTCACGGATCAGGTGCCGTACGGGGTGATCTTCCGGGGAATTCACCGGTACGCGGCGGATGCCTTCATGGTGGCCATCCTGCTGCACCTCTTCCGGAACTGGTTCACGGAGCGCTACCGCAAGGCCCGGGACTCCGCTTGGATCTCCGGGATGTTCCTCCTGATCGTCAGCGGGCTGGCGGGCTTTACGGGGTATCTGCTGGTGTGGGACGAGCGCAGCCAGCTCCTGGCGAGCCTGACCGTCCAGGCCCTTCGGGACGTCCCCCTGGTGGGGGACCACCTGGTGCGGTTGTTCCTGGGCGGTCCGGGGGTGAGCGATACCACCCTCCCCCGGTTCCTCTTCCTCCACGTGGGCCCCGCCCTGACCTTGTACATCCTCTTGTGGTGGCACTACGTCCGCATCCGTCACCCCAAGGTGTGGCCACCGGCCCTGTGGGTCCTCTTCAGCGTGGGGCTGCTGTTCTTCCTCGCCGCGGTTCTCCCAGCCACCAGCGGCCGGCCCGCGGCCCCAGGCGCGCAGCCGGAGGGGTTCGCGGTGGATTGGTTCTACCTCTGGCCCTACGTGCTGGCCCGCTGGGTGGCACCGGGGTGGGCATTTCTGCTGGTCATGGCGCTCCTCGTGTACGGCCTGTGGATCCCGTACTCCCTTCCCGATGACCCCCATCGGGTCCCCCGGTCCCCCGGGGTTGCGGTGGTGGTGGAGGACAACTGCACGGGGTGCGAGCTGTGCTACTACGATTGCCCGTACAACGCCATCTACATGGTGCCCAGTCCCTATCCCGGGAAGACCCGGGCCGCGGCAAACCGGAAACTGCTGGCGGTGGTGGTGGACTCCCGGTGCGTGGAGTGCGGGATCTGCATCGGGGCGTGCCCCTTCCAGGCCCTCGAGCTTCCGCGGGTGCTGGAACGGGATATCCAGGAGCGGATCCGACAGGCCGCGGGAGCCCCGGTCCCCGCAGGATGAAGGGATGAAGGAGGAGCCATGGCGCAGCCGCAGGTGACGGACCGTACGGAACCGGAGCGTGCCCTCCGGGTGGTGGGGTTCCTGTGCGACTGGGCGGTATCCGGTGATGGGCTGTTGAATCCGGACGGCACCATGCGGGACTGCCCGGAAGTGACCCTCATCGCGGTGCCGTGTTCCGGATTTGTGCGGCCCGCCTGGCTGGAGCTGGCGCTGCGCAGCGGGGCCGCGGGGACCTTCGTGTGCGGGTGCCCCATGGGCGACTGTCTGAACCGGGAGGGGAACTGGATCATGGAGGGTCGCATTGACCAGCTGCGCAAGCGGCTGCAGCGCCAGCGGGTAGACCCCCAGAGGGTGGCCTTCTTCGCCTACGGCCTCCACGATCGGGAGGCGTTCGTGGCCGCGGTCCGGGATTTCGTGGAGAAGCTCCGGAGCCTCCTCCCCGCAGGAGGGAAGCGATGATCGGTCGGTTCAATCCGCGGACGCTGCGCAGCTATCTGTGGTACACCCTCTTCTGGATCGCCTTCTTCCTGCTGTTGCTGTTCGTGGCATCCTTCGGTTTGGTGGCGGAGACGTAGATGCTGAGCTGGATGTTCCCGGACGAACCCTGGAGTCCCTCTCGCCGCTTCCTGTACTTGGGAACCGCCTGGGGCGCTCTGGCCGCGCTGCACGAGCTCGCCGCAAGCCTCCACCTGGTGTTCCCCGGAATCTTCGAGGGCGTTTCGTGGCTCTCCTACGGTCGGTTGAAGGCGGCGGCGGTAGACCTCTGGATCTTCGGGTTCTGCACCAACCTCCTGCTGGGTGCCCTGCTGGCCATCGTCCCATCCGTGGTTCGGGAGCCCCTGTGGGGCGTACGCCTGGCGAATCTGGCGTTCTGGCTGTGGAACCTGGCGGAGCTCCTGGCGGAGTGGGCCCTCCTGCGGGGGGCTTCCCGGGGTCGGCTGTGGGGGGAGGCGCCTCCGGGTGCAGACCTCCTGCGCCTTGCCGCCGCGCTTCTTGTCCTGTTGAGTCTTGTGCGGACCGTGCGGGTGGGGAAACGCGGGGAGCCCGCCGTATGGCTCGGAGTGGGCGCGTTGACCTGGCTCGTGGTGGTCCTGGTGCTCGGCAAGGGGCTCTTCACGCCGGGGGGGAACCCCTACTGGGGGGTGGTTGACGCCTTAAGCCAGGCGTTCCTGCGGCAGGGGCTGGGGTGGATGTGGCTGTTTGCTGCAGCCTCCGCGGTGGCCTTGACCCTCGTGGGCGGTCGGCCGAACCCGGGGGAGGGGAACTCGCCCCTGGCCCTGGTGGTTCTCCTCACCACCGCGGCGTTCGCCCCCTTCAGTGCCGGCTCGGAGCTCATCTGGGGACCGGTTCCCTTCTGGGTCCAGACCCTGGGCGCGGTGGCTACCTTCCTCCTGCTGATCCCCGCGGCCAGCACCGCCGCGGGGATATGGCAGGCCCTGGAAGGGCGATGGATCAGGCTCGTGGAGTCCCCCGGGCTGGCCTTCTTCCCCGTGGGCTGCGCCGGGTTCCTCTTCGGAGCCCTCGCTGCGGGCTTGAACGCCCTGCTCGGCCCCGCCTGGGTGGCGGGCCTCACCCTATGGTCCGAAGCCCGGACAGCGCTGCTGTTGGGCGCGGGCGCGGGGTCCGTGGCCCTGGGGGCCGCCTACACTGTGATCCCCGCCGCCGTCGGCCGGATGCTGGTGAGCCCCCGGCTTGCGTGGTGGCACTTCTGGATGTGGACGGTGGGGTGGTTTCTCGCGGTGGTGTCCCTCTCCACGGCGGGCCTCGTGCAGGGTGCGGTGTGGGCCACGGGCACCGTGCCCTTCAGCCACGGTGTGAACGCGGTGGTTCCGTATCTGGTGGCCCGGTCCCTGGCTTGCGGGCTCGTGGCCTGCGGGCAGGTGGTGTTCTGCTGGAACGTCTTCCTCACCGTAGACTCCGGAGCGGAGGTTCCCGCGGCGGAGCGGGACTTGGTGCTTGCGGTGTAGAGGATTTCAGGATGCAGAGGCGCGCCGCTTCCCTCCCCCTACTGTGTTTGGTTACGGCCCTGGCCGGATTCGTGGCCACGGTGCTGCTCCCGGCCACCCCCCCTGCAAGGGCGACCCGGACGCTGACGAGTGCCCAGCTGCTGGGCTACGCGGTATACCTCCGGGAGGGGTGCGCCCAGTGCCACACCCAGCAGGTGCGGACCCCGGAGGCCAGATTCGGGGTGGTGGCCCGAAGCGGAGACCTCGGGGAGGTCTCCCGGGCAGGGGATTACGCTCACCTGAACCCCACGGCTCTGGGGACGGTGCGGATCGGTCCGGATCTCGCGCGGGTTGCGAGCCGGATCAGGGATCCGGAGGAGCTCCTACGCCTGCTGCGGGAACCACGACGGCGATCGCCGGGGAGCCGTATGCCTGCCTACGCGTACCTTTCGGAGGCGGAGCTACAGGCCCTGGTGGCGTATCTTCTAAGCCTGAGGTGAAGGAAGGATGGCCGAGCAAGCGTCCAGGCCAGAACGCCCGGGGCGAGGGGAGCGGCTTCCCACACCCCTGCTCCTGCTCTATGCCCTCCTCCCCATCTGGGCGGTCCTTTACCTGTTCGTGACGGGAGGTCTTGTGGCACCGGAGGTGCGGCCCGTGGCCCGCACGATCCCGGGCGTGGCCGGCATCGCCGCGGGTCCGGTGGAGGACGGACGCGAGCAGGTGGAGGGGATCCTCGCGGTGGTCCCTCCGGATGCCCGGGACAACCGTATGCCTTCCGTGAGTCCCGCGGCCCTGGAGTCTGCGCGGCAGCAGTACGCGACCCTGTGCGCCGTCTGCCACGGTCCGGAGGGCCGGGGAGACGGCCCCGCGGGCGCTACCCTGAACCCCAAGCCCATAAACTTCCACGCCCGCGCGTTTCAGGAACGGATGCCTCCGGGCGCCACCTTCTGGGTCATCAAGCACGGATTGGCAGAGACCCCCCGGCGCAGCGGGATGCCGGCCTTCGGGGCTCTCAGGGACGAACAGATCTGGGCGCTGGTGGCGTACATCCGGCAGCTGGGAGCCCCTTCATCCCGATGACCACACGTTCTCTGGAAACCCTTTACCAACCGGTCCGGGAGGACCTGGAGGCCCTCCTGCAGCTGCTCTCTGAGGAGCTGCGGGCGGACGATCCCTTCATCCAGGAGCTGGTGACCCATGTCCTCCAGACCCGGGGCAAGCTCCTCCGTCCCGCCCTCACCTTCCTCAGTGCCCGGGCCGTGGGAGAGCCTCCCGCGGAGAGCCTGGCGCTGGCGGCGGCGGTGGAGCTCATCCACGTGGCGAGCCTGATCCATGACGACATCATCGACGAATCCCCCCTGCGTCGGGGGGAGCCCACCGCGAACGCCCGGTGGGGCAACCAGGTGGCGGTGCTGCTGGGGGATTACCTGTTCGCCAAGTCCTTCCACCTGCTCTCCCGCATCGGCCGGGCGGCGGTGGCAAACCGCATGTCCCTCGCCACGGTTTCCATGAGCCAGGCGGAGATCCTCCAGATCCGGTACGGGAACACCCCGCACACGGAGGAGGGGATCTACTTCCGCATTGTGGAGGGGAAGACCGCGCGGCTCATCGCCTCCGCCTGTGCCTGCGGAGCCCTCCTGGCGGGGGCGGAGGACGCGGTGGCAGAGCGGCTGGACCGGTTCGGCCTCCACTGGGGGATCGCCTTCCAGATCACGGACGATGCCCTAGACCTGTTGAGCGATCCCAAGACTCTGGGAAAGCCCATCGGCAGCGACATCCGGTCGGGGAAGATGACCCTCCCCCTCATCCACGCCCTCCGACACGCCCGGGACGGCGACCGGGCGCGTCTTGTGCACCTCATCCAGGAGGGGGACGTGGAGGAATTGCGCCAGGAGCTGGTGCGGTACGGCTCCTTCGCCTACGCCCGGGAAGCGGCTCGTCGGCACGCGGAACGGGCCCTGGAGGCGCTCCAGGCACTTCCAGCCGCGCCCGCGCGCGAAAGCCTCATCGGCCTCACGGAGTTCGTCCTCGTCCGGGACCGCTAGCAGGGGTCAGGCCCACGGCTGGTACACTATCCGTGGGGATGGTGTGGTCCTTCAGGGGTTTCCTGCATCGGGTGGCTGCGCCCTTCCGGCATCTCCGGGAGGGCATGGTGCGGTTTGCGGTTCGCACCACCGCGGCCCACCTGGAACATGCCAATCCGGGCATCCTGCGGCGGTGGACGCAGGATCTCCATCGGCGGGTCCCACGATATGCCTGCTTCCCCGACCTCGCGGAGGAGTGGGGGAACCAGACCCTGCGGCTCCTGGTCCGGGTTCTGCGGGCGGAAGGGGAGGAGGAGAAGCGGGTCCTCCGGGAGCAGGTCCACGAGCACGCCCATCGGGTGGCGGCCCAGCAGCTGCAGTCAAACTTCAGCCTGGAGGAGATCCTCCAGGCCATGAGCCTGCTGCGGAGCAGCGTGGACGCGCAGGTACAGGCCATGCTGAGCCAGCGGCTATGGGTGGCGTTCCCTCCGGACGTGCTCTTCGCCATGGAACGCATCCACCGGGCCGTGGATGTGCAGATGCTGGCCGTAGGACAAGCGTACCTGGAGGCCCGGGATCGGGTCATCCGGCAGCGGGAGCAGGAGCTGGAGCAGACCAACCGCCAGCTGCGGACCCTGCTCCAGGAGATGCACCACCGCATCAAGAACAACCTGCAGACCCTGGCGGATCTCCTGTACCTGGAGGCCCTCTCCGCTCCGGAGGAGGCCCGTCGGAGCCTTCGCCACAGCATGGGGCGGGTGAAGAGCATTGCGGCCGTACACCAGATGCTGAGCGTGGAGCACATCGAGGAGGTGGACATCTACCGGCTCGCGGAGCGCATCGGGGAGACCATCGTACAGGACCTCTCCGGACCCGGACACCAGGTGTCCATCCAGGTGGAGGGGGAGCACCTGCTCCTGCCCAGCAAGCAGGCCACCAGCCTGGCCCTGGTCCTGAGCGAGCTCGTGACCAACGCGGTGCAGCACGCCTTCAACGGCCAGGGAGGGCACGTGCGCATCACCCTACACGCTCGGGGCCCGGAGGTGGTGGTCTCCGTGGAGGACGACGGCCGGGGGCTGCCTCCGGGGTTCGACCCGGAGCGGGATGCCCACCTGGGGCTCCGGATCGTTCGGGATCTGGTCTATCGGGATCTGCGGGGAGATTTCCGGATGGAGAGCCAAAAGGGGACGAGGGTGGAGGTGCGGTTTTGGCGATGAGCGAGCGGTTGCGGATCCTCATCGCGGACGACGAGGCCATCCGCCTCATGACCCTGCGGACCCAGCTGCGCTCCCTGGGGTTCGAGGTGGTGGCGGAGGCCACGGACGGGGAGGAGGCGGTGCGGCTGGCCCAGGAGCGGGAGCCGGACCTCGCCATTCTGGACATCAAGATGCCGGGTCTGGACGGCATCTCCGCAGCCCAGCGGATCCTCCAACACCGTCCCATCCCCATCGTCCTCCTCACCGCCTACAGTGAAGTGGAGCTGGTGGAACGGGCCCTGGAGACGGGGGTGTTCGCTTACCTGGTGAAGCCCGTGACGGAGGAGGACCTTCTCCCCGCCATCCTGCTGGCCCGGAAACGGTTCGAGGAATTCCGGGTGCTGCAGAACGAGGTGCAGGATTTGCGGGAGGCCCTGGAGGCCCGGAAGCTCATCGAGCGGGCCAAGGGGATTCTCATGAAACGGCTCGGCATCAGCGAGCAGGAGGCCTTCCGCCGGATGCAGGTGCAGAGCCAGAAGGAGAACCGGAAGTTGGTGGAGATCGCCCGCGCCATCATCACCGCGCACGGAGTGATGTGAGGGTGACGTACCGTTTCCAGGACGAGGTCCGGGCCCTCCTGCACGACCTGGCGCAGTTGGCAGAGCAGCATGCGGTCCTTGTGCGATCCGAGCTGCAGGTGGTCCTGCGGCGGGCCGTGAGCGGTCTAGCGCTCCTGGTGGTAGCGGGCGCGTTGCTGGCGGGGGCGGTTCTGTTCGCCCCCGTGGTGGTGACCCTGATCCTCGCCCTCTGGCTTCCCGTGTGGGCCGCGGCCCTCACCGTGTTCCTCCTCGCGGTGCTGGGCGTGGCGGGGATCGCATGGTCGGGTGTCCGCCGGCTCCGCGCGGCGAGATTCGTAGAACTCCGTGCGGTGCTCCGGGAGGATCTTCAATGGATCCGCGACCTGCTGAGCGCGCTTCGGGAATCCGGTCCCTCCGCACGGTGATCCTCGACCGGGTGCGCCGCATGCGGGCAGAGGCGTCGGCGACGGTGGGAAGCGTGTGCGCGGCCAGCAACCCCCTGCGCGTCCTGGTCGGCCGACGATGGAGGGCCCTGGCGGCGGGGATGCTCCTCCTGATCGTCCTCCGGGCCCGCGGGCGGCGGTCGAGGGGGAGCGGACCTGACCGGCTGCTATAATGGGCCTGGAGGTGCGGGATGCCCTTTGGGATCGGGACCACCGAGCTCGTCGTCATCCTGCTTATCGCCCTCTTGATCTTCGGACCTTCGCGGCTGGCGGGGATCGGCAGTTCCCTGGGTCGGGCGATCCGGGACTTCCGTCGGACCATGCGGGAGGAAGACGAGGGGGACCAGGGCAAGACCTAGTGCCACGTCATGGCGCGACGGGGCCGTCGGGCGTGGGGGGCACTGTTCCTGGTGTTCCTCCTGGGGGGTGTTGTGGGGCAGGTGTTGGCAGAATCCGTGCGCAACTTCCCGGGCCTTTCCTTCCTCGCCCGCACCGTGGAGATCGGGCTTGAGCCTCCCCTACGTCTGGACCTTTCCCTCCTCTCCCTGACCTTCGGGATCACCCTCCGGCTGAACCTCGCCATCCTCCTGGGAGTGATCCTGGCCCTTTGGGTATGGCGCTTGGTTTAGGCCCGCGAAATCCCTGTCCCTCAGGCGTTCACTGGATGGGAGGACCATGGCGGGACTGCGTGCGCTTCCTCCCGAAGCCCGGCCCCGGGAACGGCTCCAGAGTGAGGGGCCAGAGGGAGTGGGGATTCGGGAGCTCCTCGCCGTGGTGCTGTGCACGGGCACCCGGGGGGTCTCCGCGCTTCAGCTCGCGGATCGACTGCTGGCGCGGTTTGGAGGGCTCCAGGGGCTTTCACGGGCCCGGGTGGAGGAGCTGTGCAGGGTGGAGGGGATGGGCCCTGCGAAGGCTGCGGTGCTGGTGGCGGCCCTGGAGTTGGGCAGACGGGCAAGGCTGGTGGATCCCTCAGAGCGCCCCGTGATCCGTTGCGCCCAGGACGCGGCCCGGGTGGTACGCATGAAGCTGGAGGGTCGGGAGCAGGAGCATTTCTGCGTGCTCCTCCTGAACACCCGGCACGAAGTGGTGGGGGTCGTGGAGACTGCCCGGGGAGGGCTTAACGGGGCATCCGTGTGCGCCCGGGAGGTATTCCGGGAAGCGGTGCGACGGGGAGCCCACGCGGTGATCCTCGCCCACAACCATCCTTCCGGGAACCCCGAGCCGAGCCCTGAGGATATCCGCCTCACGGAGCGTCTCCGGGAAGCAGGGGCGCTGTTGGGCATTGCTGTCCTCGATCACCTGGTGATCGGCGACGACCGGTATACGAGCCTGCGGGAACGGGGCCTGGGGTTCTAGTCCGCTTTCCCCAAACCGCGTACACTCAGAGAGAGACTCCCAAGCAGGCCCGCGCACCGAGTTTCGATACCGCCCAGGAGGTCGTGGATGTGGTGGGACGGGTTCCTCAGCCGGTATCTCTCCCGGGACATGGGGATTGACCTAGGGACCGCCAACACCCTGGTCTACGTGCGAGGGGAGGGGATCGTGGTCCGGGAGCCCTCCGTGGTCGCCCGCCGGGTGGACGATGGGCAGGTGCTCGCGGTGGGGGAGGAGGCCAAGCGCATGATCGGCCGTACCCCCGCGGACGTACAGGCGGTGCGGCCACTTCGGGACGGGGTGATCGCGGATTTCGACACCACCTCCGCCATGCTGGCATACTTCATCCGCCGGGGACTGCGGGGCCGATCCTTTCTGAAGCCGCGGGTGATCGTGGGGATCCCCTCAGGGGTGACGGAGGTGGAAAAGCGGGCGGTGATCGATGCCACTCTACAGGCGGGGGCCCGGGAAGCGTACCTCATCGAGGAGCCCATGGCCGCGGCCATCGGGGCGGGGTTGCCCGTAAGCGAGCCCGTGGGCAGCATGATCGTGGATGTGGGGGGCGGTACCACAGAGGTGGCGGTGATCGCCCTGGGCGGCATCGTGACGAGCAAGTCCATCCGCATTGGCGGGGATGAGATGGACGAGGCCATCATCCAGTACGCCCGGAAGGCCTACAACCTTCTCATCGGAGAGCGCACCGCGGAGGAGATCAAGATTGCCGTCGGGTCTGCCTATCCGCTCCGGGAGGAGCAGGCAGTGGACGTCCGAGGTCGGGACCTGCTCACGGGGCTTCCCCGCACCGTGCGCATGACCAGCGCGGAGATCCGGGAGGCCCTCAGCGAGCCTGTAGCCGCCATCGTGGAGGCGGTGCGGCAGACCCTGGAGCGGACTCCTCCAGAACTCGCCGCGGACATCGTGGAACGGGGCATCGTGCTGGTGGGGGGAGGAGCTCTGCTGCGGGGGTTGGATCGGTTGCTGGCCCAGGAGACGGGAATGCCCGTAACCCTCACGGACGACCCCCTCTCCGCGGTAGCCCTGGGCACCGGCCGTGCCCTGGAGGAGATCGACCATCTAAAGAAGGTGCTTATCACCACGAAGAGGCTATGAGGAGGGTCCGGATCGCAATCCTGCCCCGCGGAGCGTCCCCATGATCTGGGTTCCCTCCCGGCGCCGCGCGGGCCTCCTGGTCCTTCTGCTCACGGGCGTCCTGGTGCTCCTCACCGGGCAGCTCCGCGCTCCGGACCGCCGGGCGGTGGGCTGGCTGGGGCATGCGATCCTCGCGGTGCTCACGCCCCTCCAGGGGGCCCTGGACGAGGCCGCGGAAACCGGGGAGCGGTGGTGGCGTGCCCTCGCGGAGATCCGGGCGCTACGGGTGGAGAATGCGCGGCTGCGCGCGGAGGTGGAGCACCTGCGCCGCAGGTTGGCAGACCTGGAGGAGGCGCGATCCGAGGTGGTCCGGTTGCGCCGGCTGCTGGACCTTCGGGCGGAGCTGCCGACCGCTACCCTCGCGGCCCGGGTGGTGGCCCGAGATCCCGATACGTGGTTTGCCACCGTGCTCATCAACCGTGGAGGGAGGCACGGGGTGCGGCGTCACGACGTGGTGGTGACCGCGGAAGGGCTGGTTGGACGGGTGCTGGAGGTCTACCCCACCGCTTCTCGGGTCCTTCTCGTGAGCGACCCCCGGAGCGCGGTAGGGGTCCTGGTGCAGCGGACCCGTGATCCGGCCATCGTGGAGGGTCAGGCGGGCCCCTTGCTACGGCTTCGGTACCTTCCCCGGGACGCCACGGCCCGCCCGGGAGACGTGCTCGTCACCTCAGGGCTAGGGGGAGTATTCCCCCGGGGCTTGCGGGTGGGGATCATCCGCTCCGTCCTCAAGGGCGGCCTCTTCCTGGAGGCTGAGGTGGTCCCAGCCGCGGATTTGAGCCGTCTCGAGGAGGTCCTGCTCCTGGTGGGTACCGGACAGGAGCCGTGAGATGGGCCGGTTGCGGGAAGCGGGTTGGCTAGGGGTCTGCCTGGTGGGGGCGGTGGTGGTGGAGCCTGTCCTCGCCCGGCGGCTCCCTTTGGTTCGGCTCGACCTCGTCCTCCTTGTGGTGGTGGCGTGGGCTCTGTGCCGCGGCCCGGAGGCGGGTGCGGGAGCCGGCTTGCTGGGCGGACTCCTTCAGGATCTCCTGAGCGGCCATGCCCTCGGACTGGAGATGGGCCCGAAGGTCCTGGTGGGGCTCCTGAGCGGCCTGTGGAGGGATGTGGCCCATCCCGGGAGCGTGGGAGTGCAGGTCCTCGCGGTCCTGGGGGGCGCCGGGATCGACACCTTAGCCTCGTGGGGAGTGCGCGCCCTGGTAGGGTGGCCGACGGTGGGCGGGCGACCGGGAGAGATCCTTCTCTTTGCATTCTCCCATGCGGCGATGGCGCCGCTCGTCTATTGGGCGGTACGGAGGGGATCCGAGGGTGGGAGGCCCAGTCGTGCGACTTCCCGGTGAGGAGCAGCTCGAGGGCTCGGCCCGCATGGCCGCTCTCGCGGCCGTGCTCACGGGAGCGCTGGGGCTCCTGGGGTTACGGCTCTGGCAGCTCCAGGTCCTCCAGGGTGCTTACTACGATCAGCTGGCCCAGGGAAACCGGCTTCGGATCAACCGCCTGGCGGCTCCCCGGGGATTGATTCTGGACCGCCGGGGGACTCCCCTGGTCACCAACCGCCCCTCCTTCTCCGTGGCCTTGCTCCCTATGGCACTCCGGGATCGCGGAGGAGTCTTGGAGGTTCTGAGTCGGGTGCTGGGGACTCCCACGGGGGAGCTCCGGGAGAAGCTGCGTGGGGCACCTCCCTTCGCCCTCGTGCGGATCCAACGGGATGTCGGGATCCGCATCCTCACCACCCTGGAGGAGCGACGTACAGATCTCCAGGGGGTGGCGGTGATCGCGGATCCCCTCCGGTCCTATCCCCATGGCCCTCTCGCGGCCCATGTCCTGGGCTACCTGGGGGAGATCAGCGGATCGGAACTGCAGCATCTGCGGTGGTGGGGCTATGAGATGGGCGACCTGATCGGGAAGGCAGGGGTGGAACGACAGTACGACCGGCTGCTGCGGGGCGAGGACGGAGAGCAGGTGGTGGAAGTGGACGCCGCGGGGCGTCCCCTGCGGGTGCTCCGCCAGCGGGAGGGCCGACCCGGGAACACCGTGGTGCTGACCCTGGATCTCCGCCTGCAGGAGGCCGCGGAGCGGGCCCTGGGCGCGCGGCCGGGGGCGGTGGTGGCCATGGATCCCCGAACCGGGGAGATCCTGGCTATGGCCAGCTGGCCTTCGTACGACCCCAACCTGTTCGCGGTGGGGATCTCTCCCGAGGTGTGGCGGCGGATCGCGGACGATCCGCGGACCCCCCTCCTGAACCGTGCGATCGCCGCGGCGTACGAGCCGGGTTCCGTGTTCAAGGTGGTCACGGGACTCGCCGCGCTGCACACCTCGGCCGCGGACGCGCGCAGTACCTTTTTCTGCTCCGGGAGCTTCCTCCTCGGGGGGCGCGTTTTCCGGGACCTGCGGGCTCACGGAAGGGTGACCTTCCGCTCTGGGGTCGCCCAGTCCTGCAACGTGATGTTTTGGCAGCTGGGCCTTCGGGTAGGGGCCACCCACCTCGCCCGGATGGCCCGATCCCTTGGATTTGGGGAGCGCACGGGGGTGGATCTGCCTGGGGAGGTGGAGGGAATTGTTCCGACTCTGGAGTACAAACAGCAGGTGTTCGGGGAACCGTGGTACCCCGGGGATACCCTGAACATGGCCATCGGGCAGGGGTTCACCCTCGTCACCCCCCTGCAGGTGGCCCGGATGATGGCCGCGGTAGCCAACGGCGGGCAGGTCCTGCAGCCTCGACTCCTTCGGTCCGTCCTCTCCCCGGAGGGGCGGGTCCTGTACACCAGTGGACCCGTAGTGCGCCGTCGCCTCTCCCTCTCCCCCCAGGCCTGGGCCGCGATCCGGGAAGGGCTGGTGGCCGTGGTGGAGGAGGGAACCGGACGGGCCGCGGCGGTGGCGGGGCTCTCCGTAGCCGGGAAGACGGGGAGCGCGGAGACCCCCCGCGGCAGGCCGCACGCATGGTTTGCAGGGTATGCCCCGGCCGATGATCCCCGCCTCGTGGTGGTGGTGTCGGTGGAGCACGGGGCTCGAGGGGGGATCGCGGCTGCTCCCATCGCACGCCGGGTGATCCAGACGTGGCAACAGCTGTACGCACCAACGGATCGCACGGCCGGCCATCCTTGAAACGCCGACGCCTCTCGCGCCTGGGGGTCCTCCGCCGGTGGGTGGCGGGGATGGATCCCGTGCTCCTCGTGAGCGCCCTGGGGCTGTGCACCCTTGGAACCCTGGCCATCCTGAGCGCCACGCGTTCTCCGGAATCCCCTTCCGGGCTCCTTTCCGCGCGGCTCGCGCACCTCGCGGGGGGGATGGTGCTGCTGGGCGTGTGTGCCGCCTTGCCCCTTGAGACCTTCCGGCGTGTGGCGAAAGGACTGTACGGACTGAGTTTGGCGCTCCTCCTGCTGGTAGATCTGGCGGGCCACGAGCGACTCGGTGCCCAGCGCTGGCTGCAGTTGGGCCCTCTCAGCTTCCAACCCTCGGAGCTTGCGAAGCTCAGCGTGATCCTCCTTCTCTCGGACGCCCTGGCCCGCCAGACCACACCGCCCCGAACACTCGGGGCAGTAATGGGCCGGTGCCTGTGGGTGCTTCCAGCCCTGGTGCTGGTGTTCCTGCAGCCGGACCTCGGCACCACCCTCGTGTTCCTCGCCATCGTCCTGGGGATGCTGTTCGCGGTGGGCACCCCACTCCGCACCCTGGCGGGACTGGTGGGGATGGGCCTAGCCGTCATGCCCGTGGTGTGGCGGTGGCTGAAGCCGTATCAGCAGAAACGGCTCCTGGTGTTCCTGGACCCCAGCCTGGATCCCCTGGGGGCGGGCTACCACCTCATCCAGTCCAAGATCGCCATCGGGAGCGGGCAGGTGTGGGGCAAGGGTCTCTTTCAGGGAACCCAGAACACCCTGCAGTTTTTGCCCATGCAGCACACGGACTTCGTGTTCGCGGTGATCGGGGAGGAGTTGGGATTTGTGGGGGCTATAGGAGTCCTGGGGCTCTTCTGGGTATACCTGATCCGGGGGCTGCAGGCGGCCCAGCGGGCTCCGGATGCCTTCGGAAGGCTGGTGGGGGTGGGGATCGTTGCCATGGTGGGATTTCACGTCCTGGTCAACGTGGGGATGACGGTGGGGGTGATGCCGGTCACGGGGATCCCGCTGCCCTTCCTCTCCTACGGGGGAAGCGCGCTGCTCGCGAACCTAGCCGCCACCGGGATCCTCCTCAATCTGGGGAGACGTCGAGGCTGGAGTGGGCCATGAAGCGGGAGATCTTCGCGAACGTGGAGCCGTTCGAGGTTCGGGTGGCCGTACGGGAAGACGGGGAGCTCGTGAACCTCTTCATCGAGCGGGACGAACCTGTGGTGGGCAACATCTACAAGGGTCGGGTGGCCAACGTCCTACGGGGAATGGACGCGGCCTTCGTGGATATCGGACTGGCGCGGAACGCTTTCCTACACGTGAGCGACGTGCGGGCACAGCGCATCGGGGGGGAGGAACTGGAGGATGCTATCGGCCGGGGCGCCATCCAGCAGCGGTTGCGGCCGGGGCAGGAGATCATCGTGCAGGTCACCAAGGAGCCTACGGGCACCAAAGGGGCCCGGGTGACCACGTACGTGGCCCTGCCCGCCTACTACCTGGTCCTCATGCCCACGGTGAGCTACGTAGGGGTGTCCCGCAGGATCGAGAGCGAGGCGGAGCGCAGGCGGCTACGGGAGATCGCGGAGCGCATCCGGCCCGCGAAAATGGGCCTCATCGTGCGGACTGCGGCCCAGGGGGCGTCGGAGCGGGATCTGCAGAACGATCTCCGCTATCTCCTGAGCGTCTGGAACCGGGTACTGGAACGGGCCCGGCATCTCCGGGCGCCCGCCCTCCTGTACCAGGACCTCCGTCTCATCCGGCGCGTGGTGCGGGACCTGTTCACCGAGGAGGTGAGCCGGTTCGTGGTGGACTCCCCCCGGGAGTACGAGCAGATCATGGATCTGGTGAAGTCCTACGCCCCACACCTGCGCTCCCGGCTGGAGCTCTACCAGGGGGAGGAGCCTGTGTTCGAACACTTCGGGATCGAGCGGGAGATCCAGAACGCCCTGCGTCGGAAGGTATGGCTTCCGTCCGGGGGGTATCTGGTGATCGATCGGACGGAGGCCTTCACCGTGGTGGACGTGAACACGGGGAAGTACGTAGGGAAAATCGATCTGGAGACCACCATCCTCCACACCAACCTGGAGGCGGCCCGGGAGGTGGTACGCCAGATCCGGCTCCGGGACATCGGGGGCATCATCCTCGTGGATTTCATCGACATGGAGAATGAACAGCACCGCCGGCAGGTCCTCCGGGCCCTGGAGGAGGCCATCCGGACGGATCGGACCCGCACCCACCTCATCGACCTGACGCAGCTGGGGTTGGTGGAGCTCACCCGCAAGCGGGTCCACCAGGATCTGGAGCACGTCCTCCGCATCCCCTGTCCGTACTGCGAGGGGCGGGGCCGGGTGCTCTCCCCCCGAACGGTGGCCAACCGAATTCGTCGGGATCTCCCGCGCACGGTCCGGACCTCCCAAGCTCCCGGAGTAGCGGTTCACGTGCATCCGCTTGTCCATGCGGAGCTCTTCCGGGACGGGGATGCGTGGCTTCGGGCCCTGGAAGAGGCCACGGGCCGGCAGGTGCACTGCCTGGCCCGGGAGGGAATCCACCTCGAGGAGGTGGAAGTCCTCCCCCTGAAGGCCGAGGGGATCCCTGCAGGACCGGGCGAGGTCCGCCGCCTAGAGGTGGAGGAGCGGGTCTTGGACGTGGCAGAGGAGCGGGACGAGGTGCAGGAGCGGGCGGTGGCCCTCGCGTCCGCCCAGAACGGGTGGTGGGGCCGTCTGCGGGGACACCTGGAGCGGCTCCTCTTCCCGCGAAGGGCCCCGTCCACGACCCGCGGGGAGCGATAGTATATGGGAGAGAGGTGAACGCGTGGTGCGTTGGACGTCCAAGGAGATCCGGGAGTCCTTCCTCCGGTTTTTCGAGGAGCGGGGACATATGCGGGTCCCCAGCATGTCCCTGATTCCCGAAGATCCCACCCTGCTGTTCACGAACTCGGGCATGGTGCAGTTCAAGGATGTGTTCCTGGGCACGGGCACCCGTCCCTACCGGCGGGCCGTGGACGTGCAGAAGTGCATGCGGGTCTCGGGTAAGCACAACGACCTGGAGGACGTAGGTCGTGACGGGTACCATCACACCTTCTTCGAGATGCTGGGGAACTGGTCCTTCGGGGACTACTACAAGGCGGAGGCCATCGCGTGGGCGTGGGAGCTGCTGACGGAGGTGTGGGGGATCCCCCGGGAGCGGCTGTGGGCCACCTGCTTCGAGGACGAACTGGGGGAGATTCCCCGGGACGAGGAGGCCGCGGAGATCTGGCTGCGCCAGCCCGGATTCGATCCCGGTCATCTTCTCTTCTTCGGCCGGAAGGAGAACTTCTGGGAGATGGCGGAGGTCGGCCCCTGCGGTCCCGACAGTGAGATCCACATCGACCGGGGCCCGGAGTTCTGCGATAAGCGGAACGTGCCGGGCCATGTGTGCCGGGTGAACGGGGATTGCGAGCGGTTTTTGGAGCTGTGGAACCTGGTGTTCATCCAGTACAACCGGACGGGGCCTACCACCCTGGAGCCCCTGCCGTCCAAGCATGTGGATACGGGCATGGGGCTGGAGCGCATCGTGAGCGTCCTGCAGGGGGGGAGGGACAACTACGATACGGATCTCTTCCTGCCCCTCATCCGGAGAACACAGGAACTGGTAGGGCATTCAGACGCGGAGCGGGAGGCCCGCCTGGTGGCATACCGGGTCATCGCGGACCACGCCCGGGCGGCAGCCTTCCTCATCGCGGACGGGGTGGTGCCTGGCAACGAGGGCCGCAACTACGTGCTGCGCATGATTCTGCGACGGGCGGCCCGATTCGGCCGCACCCTGGGCTTGGACCGCCCCTTCCTCGCGGAGGTGGCGGAAGTGGTGGTGCGGGAGATGGGGGAGGTGTACCCGGAGCTGCGGACGCACGGGAGGTTCATCCGGGAGGTGATCACCCGCGAGGAGGAGCGGTTCGCCCAGACCCTGGATGCGGGGATGGCGCGGCTGGAGGAGATCCTGGCCCAGGCCAAGGCCGAGGGTCGGCGGATTCTCGCGGGAGAGGAGGTCTTCCGCCTCTACGACACCTACGGCTTCCCCCGGGAGATGACCCAGGACATCGCACGGGAGCACGGGCTCGAGATCGATTGGGCGGGTTTCGAGCTATCCATGGCGGAGCAACGGGAACGGGCCCGGGCCCAGGCTCCCTTCCGGGCCGTGGAGCATCCACTCGCGGGGCTGTCCCGCACAGGGGTGCGGACGGAGTTCGTGGGATATCGCCGGCTGCGGGCCCGGGGCCGGGTGGTGGCCCTCGTCCGGGACGGGAAGCCCGTGCAAGAGGTGCGGGAGGGTGAGGAAGCGGAGGTGGTCCTCGACCGGACCCCCTTCTACGCGGAGGCGGGAGGGCAGGTGGGAGATAGGGGACAGCTGCGGTGGCGGGACGGGTACTTCGAGGTCCGGGACACGCAGCGGCCCACGGAGGGCCTCACCGCGCACCGGGGCGTGGTGGTCCGGGGGACACTACGGATGGGTCAGCGGGTGGAGGCCGTGGTAGATGAGGAGCGACGCAGGGACACCATGCGCCACCACACCGCCACGCACCTCCTGCACAGGGCGCTGCGGGAGATCCTCGGGGAGCACGCCCGGCAGGCGGGTTCCCTGGTGGCTCCGGATCGCCTCCGGTTCGATTTCCTGCACCTTCAGCCCCTCAGCCGGGAGCAGCTGCGGGCCATCGAGGATCGGGTGAACGAGCACATCCTGAAGGCGATCCCGGTCCGTGTCCGCTACCTCCCGTACGAAGAGGCCATCCGGCGGGGTGCGGTGGCGCTCTTCGGAGAGAAGTACGGGGATGTGGTGCGCATGGTCTCCATCGGGGACTACAGCCGGGAGCTTTGCGGTGGAACCCATGTGCGGAATACCGGGGAGATCGGGACCTTCTGGATCACCCAGGAGGTGGGCGTGGCCGCGGGAGTCCGGCGCATCGAGGCGGTGTGCGGCCGCGCGGCCATGGCGTGGCAGCGGCGCAGACTGGAGGTTCTGGAAGACCTGGCCGCTCAGCTACGGGCTTCCCCGGAGGAGCTCCGGGCCCGCGTGGAGCGCCTGCAGGCGCGCGTCCGAGAGCTGGAGCGGACCCTGCAGACTTGGCAGCGGCAGCGGGTTGCCGAAGACCTGGATCGGATCGTAGCTTCCGCCCAGGAGGTGGAGGGGGTCCGGGTGGCCGTGGCCCGCCTGGATGGCCTCCCGCACGAGGCCCTGCGGGCGGTGGGGGATCGGTTACGGGAGCGCCTCCAAAGCGGGGTGATCGTACTCGGAGGTGTGGATGCGGATCGGGTGGTTCTGGTGGCCATGGTGACCCAGGACTTGGTGCACCGCGTGCGGGCTCCAGAGGTGATCCGTCCCGTGGCCGAGCGGGTGGGCGGTTCCGGAGGGGGTCGACCGGAACTCGCCCAGGCTGGGGGCCGGGATCCCTCGCGGCTGGATGAGGCGCTGGGGTGGGTTCCGGAAGTTGTCCGTGGCCTCCTTCGGGAAGCCACCCCCGTAGGGGATCCGTGAGGGGACGGGTGCTCGCTGTAGACCTCGGAGCCCGGAGGGTGGGGCTGGCGGTGAGTGACCCCACCGGAACCATCGCACAGCCCTTCCGGACCCTCCCGCGTCGGAGCACCCGAGAGATCCTGGACGCCATCGCGGAGGTGGTGGTGCGGTTGGGTGTTTCCCGCGTTGTGGTGGGGCTCCCCCGGAACATGGACGGGACAGAGGGAAGGATGGCGCGGGCCGCCCGCCGGTTCGGGGAAGCCCTGGCCCGTCGGACTCGGGTCCCGGTGGTGTTCTGGGACGAGCGGCTCACCACCGTGGCCGCGGAGCACGTGCTCCGCGGCCACGCTCCCACCCGCCGCCGGGAGCTGCGGGATGGGGTGGCCGCCGCCCTTATCCTGGAAGGGTATCTGCGTCGTTCCGGGTCAGGCCTTGCAACTCCCTAGTTAAGAAGGAGGGGATTTCCGTGCCGAAGCGGGAGGAATACGAGGTCATCACCCTCACGGATGAGGAAGGAAACGAGCAGGAATACACGGTGTTGGAGTACGTGGAGGTAGACGGGCAGGAATACGTGGTGGTGGCTCCCGCCGGGGAGGAGGACCATAGTCCTGCCCGCATCCTCCGCGTGGAGGACGACCAGACCCTCGTCCCTGTGGAGGACGAGGACGAGTTCAACCGGGTGGTGGAGCACCTGGAGGAGGACGTGGAGATCGAGTTCGAGGACTACGAGGAGGAGCCCGAGGAGGAAGAAGAGGACTTCCCCCTCGACGACGAGGAGGAAGAGGAGTTCGACTTCGAGGACGAGGACGAAGACGAAGAGTGATCAGAGCCGGACACGTGGTGCTGCTCCTCGGGCTGGCGGTGGCGGGTGGAGGGGGAGCCGCGTGGTGGGGCGGCCGTCCGGTGGGCACCGGACCCGCACAGCGGGTGGAAATTCCTGGGGGGGCGAGTGCTGGTGAGATCGCCCGGATCCTGAAGCGGCGAGGGCTGGTTCGCAGCGCGGTGGTGTTTTCCCTGTACAGTCGTGTGCTGGGCTTTCACCACCGTCTGCGGGCGGGCGAGTACGAGATCTCCCCGCGGGAGAGCGTGGAACAGATCCTCCGTCGGATGTGGATGGGGGACGTGGTGCGGCACCGGTTGACCCTCCCGGAGGGGGTCACCGCGCAGGAGATCGCCCGGCGGATCGAGCGGGCGGGGCTGGGGCGGGCGGACCGGTTCCTGGCCCTCGTCCAGCAGCCCGGACGGTTCTGGATCCCCCAAATGCGGGGGAATCGCTCGGGCTCCCTGGAAGGCTACCTGTTCCCGGACACCTACCTTCTCCCCCGCGGCCTTCCGGAGGAGGAGGTGGTGCGGATCCTGGTGGCACGGTTCGAGGAGGTTACCCGGACGCTTTTCGCTCGCCCTCTCCCCCTCAGGCTTTCCCCCCACGAGGTGGTTACCGTGGCCTCCATGGTGGAGCGTGAGGCCAGGGTCCCGTGGGAACGTGCACGGATCGCGGGCGTGATCTACAACCGGCTTCGGGCGGGAATGCCCCTTCAGATCGATGCCTCCGTGCTGTACGCCCTGGGCACGCACCGCCCGGTGGTCCGCACGCAGGATCTAGAGGTGGACTCGCCCTACAACACGTACCGGACGAAAGGACTCCCCCCTGGCCCCATCGCCAACCCGGGCCTGGCGGCCCTGCGGGCCGCGGTGGAGCCGGAGCACCACGGGTACTACTATTACGTGGCCCAAGGGGATGGGACACACCTCTTCAGCCGGACCTTCGCAGAGCACCTTCAGGCCATTCGGCGCGCGAGGAACGGCCGGTGATCCGATGGATCACACCGCGGCAGGTGGTGCGCCGGATTACGGAGGTCGAGCCCGCGGAGCTGGCTGCCCTGGGGATCCGGGGGCTGATCCTCGACCTAGATAACACCCTCCTTTCCCCCTCTGAGGAGGACCCCCCGGAGGAGGTGATGCGGTGGCTAGAGGACCTCCACCGGACGGGGCTCCGGGTCGTGCTGGTCTCCAACGCCCCTCCCTCCCGGGTCCGACGGATCTGCAAGCGGCTCGGATTTCCCGCGGTGGGCGGGTTCCCCAAGCCAAACCCCATCCGCCTGCGGAGGGCCATGGGGCTCCTGGGGACGACTCCCCCGCAGACCGCGGCCATCGGCGACCAGCTGTTCACGGATATCCTTCCCGCCAACCTCCTGGGCCTCTACACCATCCTGGTAGACCCCATCCACCCCCGGGAGTTCTTCACCACCCGCCTACTCCGATGGGTGGAGAGGGTCGTGGGGCGGGGTCGGATGGCCTCTGGGATGCAAGGCAGGAATCCTCCCCTGGAGGGCGAACAAGGAAAGAAACCCTCTCGGGGAGACCATGGCGCTGAGAGAGATCCTCCGGGAGATGGTGACCAACGTGGAGGGTGGTGCCTGCGCGGCGGTCATCCGCCTGGACGGGGAGGTCGTAGATCTTCACTCCGTGGACGGAACCCTGTCGGTGGGCCGTGCGGGTCCGGACCTCGGCGTTCTGACCAAATTGAGTGCCTACCTGGTGCGAAAGGTGAACGGAGGCCCCTTGGAGTACTGTGTGATTTCGGGGGAGAAGGCGGTGCTGGTGGTCAGCGCGGTGGAGATCGATTACGCCTTGGTCATCGTCCTTCGCCAGGGTGGGAACCTCGGCAAGGCTCGCCTTCTGATGAAGAAATACCTGGATCGGGTGGCCTCGCATCTCCGTTCCAGCGTTCCATGAGGGGTGTGGCCGTCCTCCTGGTTGGGGCAGTGGCAACGCACGCGCACGCCGCTGATCTCGAATGGGCCCGGGGGGTTTCCTGGTACCGGGCGGGCCGCTACGGGGATGCAGTAGGTGCCTTCTTCGGGGTGGTGCGGCGGCATCCCGGAGACGGACTCGCTTGGACGTGGCTCGGGGCGAGTGCCTACCAGGCGGGTAGGTTCCGGGTGGCCCAACGGGCCCTGGAACGGGCGGTTCGGCTGCGGCCCCGGGATCCCGTGGCCCTCCTGTGGCTCGGCTACGCCCGTGCGGCCTTGGGAGACCACAGGGGGGCGCAGGGCCTTTTCCAACGGGTGATCCAGTTGGCCCCCGCGAGCCCGGCGGTCCGGTATGCCCTCTGGGGGGTGCGGGCAGGTCGGGCGTGGGATCCATCCCGCTATGCCGCCGTGGATCCCCGCACGTATGCCTGGATGGCCCGGAGCTACAACCCCCGTCTTTCCCCGGAGGAGGCCCTTCGCATCGGGACGGCCCTTGTAGGGTATGCCCGCGGCTTCAACGTGGATCCCCGCCTGGTGGCCGCCGTGATCGCGGTGGAGTCGGGCTTCAATCCCAGGGCCGTCTCCCGGGCGGGGGCTCTGGGATTAGGGCAGCTGATGCCGGAAACCGCTCGCGCGGTGGGGGTCCTGCGTCCGTTCGATCCGGTGGAGAACGTGTACGGAACGGTACGGGTTCTGCGGGGCCATCTGGAGCGCTATGGGTACCACAACCTTCCGCTGGCCCTGGCCGCGTACAACGCGGGCCGGGGTGCGGTGGCCTTCCACGGAGGAATCCCCCCGTACAGCGAGACCCAGTGGTACGTCTATAACGTGCTCTCCCTGTACCGCCGCATCCTGGACGGAGCGCCGTGATGGCCATCCCACGGGCAACCTCCCGCTTCCTCTTCCTCTGGATTCCCCTGGTGGGGTTGCTGCTCGCCTGCCAGGGCGCCCAAGGCCCCGCGGGGGTGGAGGTCGCCGCCATCCTCCCCCTCACCAGCGGGGTGGCGGAGGCGGCCTTGAGCGCCCAACGCGGGGCGGCGCTCGCCGTGGAGGAGGTCAACGCGGAGGGCCGGATCCGGATAGAACTTCGCATCTCGGATGACCACGGCTCCTTCGAGCGGGCGGGGGCGCTCTTCGCGGAGGCGGCGGCATCGCCCCGGATCGCCGCGGTCATCGGGGGATTCACGGACACCGTGGCCATCGCCCTCTCTCCCGCCGCCATCCGTGCCCAGGTCCCCCTGATCAGCCCCGGCGCCACGGGCGAGATTCCCTTTGCGGGAAACTTCTTCTTCCGCACCGCTCTGCCCGCGGCCCTTCAGGGGCGGGCCCTGGCCGCCTTCGCCCGCCGCAGCGGGCTCCGACGGGTGGCCGTCCTGCACGACACCACCGAGTATGGCTCCTCCGTGGCCAATTCCTTCGTGGAGGCTTTCCTGGGCCCGGGAGGAGGCTCGGTGACGGGACAGCGGAGGTTCCAGGACGGCACCCGGGATTTCCGTCCCTTCCTTCAGGCCATCCGGTCGGAGAACGCGCAGGCGGTGCTCTTCGCGGGCTACCCGGACGAGGGGAGGGTCTTCCTCGCCCAGGTCGTGGAGACGGGCCCCAAACTCCCGGTGCTCTCTCCAGACGCCTTTGCGAACCCGGAGGTGGTAACCGCCCTGGGGAAGAACGCGGAAGGCCTCGTGGTTGCCTCCGCCTTCTTTCCGGAGAGCACCATTCCCGCGGTGCGGAGTTTCGTGCGGGCCTATCGGGAGAAGTATGGCGTAAACCCGGATGCCTTCGCCGCGCAGGCGTACGACGCGGTCAAGGTGCTCGCCTTCGCCCTCAAGCAGGTCCGGATCCCGCCTACGGGCCCGCTTGACCGAAGTAGGGTCCGCGATGCCCTGGCCCACGTACGGGACTACCCGGGGGTCACGGGCACGCTCCGCTTCGACCAGTCCGGGAATGCGGCCCGGGAGGCCATGGTCCTGCGGGTAGAGGGTTCCCGGTTTATGGTGGTGCCGTGAGATCCGGTTGGGGATTTGGGGATGTGGTATGGAAGACCCGTGAGGCCAAAGGGGGGATGCCCTTGCGCGGAATCCGGTTCGTCATGGTGCTGGTTTTCAGCGCAGTCCTCGGCATAACAGGGGCAGGTGCGCAGCCCCGCCGGTTGCTGAACATCGCCACGGGTGGGACCGCCGGCGTGTACTTTCCCCTCGGGAGCGCCCTGGCACGCATGTGGACAGAGCGGGTTCCAGGGGTTCAGGCCACGGCGCAGGCGACGGGGGCCTCCGTGGCCAACATCCGGCTCATCAGCCGGGGAGACGTGGAGGTGGCCTTCGCCCAGAACGACATCGTGTACTACGCCTACAACGGCATTGAGATGTTCAGCCGGGACCCGCAAACGCGCCTGCGGGGATTGGCCATGCTGTACCCGGAGACCATCCAAGTGGTCACCCTGCAGGGCAAGGGAATCCGCTCCATCGAGGATCTGGCGGGAAAGCGGGTAGCCGTCGGGGCTCCGGGCAGCGGGACAGAGGTGAATGCCCGCCAGATCCTCCGGGCCTACGACATCGGGTATGCCCAGACCCGCCACATCCACGGGCTGGTGAAAACCGTGACCGCGGAGTTCCTGAGCTTCGCGGAGGCCGCGGATCAGTTGAAGGACGGGGTGATCGATGCCGCCTTCCTCACCGCGGGAATCCCCACCGCGGCGGTCCAGGACATCGCCGCGGTCCGCGACATCCGGATCCTCCCCATCCCCGCCCCGGTCCTGGCCCGCCTCCGAGAGCGTTACCCGTACTACACGCCGCAGACCATTCCCCCCAACACATACCGGGGACATGCGGAAGCGGTTCCCACCGCGGCCGTGATGGCCATGCTCATCACCCGGGCGGATCTGCCCGAAGACCTCGTCTACGAGCTCACCAGGGCCCTGTGGGAGAACGTGGCGGTCCTTCATCAGGCCCACGCCCGGGGACGGGACATCCGACCGGAGACGGCTCGTCAGGGAATGCCCATCCCCATGCATGCGGGAGCCCTGCGGTACTACCGAGAGCGGGGGATCCGGTAGACTCCGGGGTCCGGGAGAGGGGGCCATGATCTCCGACGATGTACGGCAGGGGGAAGAACAGCTGGGGAACCTCTTGGTCGAGGGATTGGAGGCCCCGCCCCTCTACCGCGATCTCGCCACTGCGTACACGGACCTGGAAGGCCTGTTGCGGTTTCTGCGGCACCGGTCCTTCAGTGGGGTGGTGGCGGTCCGGTGGCCACAGGGGGCCTATTACCTGCTTGTGTTCCGGGGTACGGTTCGCTATGCCCGGACGCCCTTGGGAGCGCACACGGATCCGGAGCAGGCTACAGCCCTCCTCGCTCGGGAGGCGGAACACCCGGACGGCGTCATCTCCGTGCATCCCCTCCCGGAAGAGCTCTTTCCCGAGGCGTGGATCGAATCCCAGCCGGTGCCTTCGGAACCTGTACCAGAAGCCTCCCCGCAGCTCGAACGGAGAGCGCCGGAGGTGGAGGCTTCCGAAGCCGAGCCACCTTTGCCCGAGCCCACTCCCGGCCCGGATGCGGAAGATGTCCGTGTCTGGACGAAGATGCTGGAAGGCTTATACCAGCGCTATCAGAGGCTTGTGGGCCCCGGCCCAGCCCGCCAGCTGGAGAGGGAGATCCAGGCGGTTCTCGCGGGCTGCGGAGGGGTCTTTGTGGAGGGCCGGCTGCAGGGCCCCGTGGAGGTTCAGGTCCTGAAGGCTGCGGTCGCACGCTGCGCGGAGATCGTCCGGAAAGTGGCCGGCCAGGCGTTCCTGGTACGGACGGCGCAGGGCCTGCTCCGGGAGCTGGGAGTGGCCGAAGTGGATCTACTCGGGCAGCTCATGGGATCCTGAGGGGCCATGCGTCGGTTCTACTCCCTGGCGGCAGCCATCGCGGTCCTGTTCCTGCTCGCCGCGTGGGCCGTGCTGGAGCGTCCCGTGGGAACCGCGGCCCGGGAATGGCAGGCCCTTCGGGTCCACGTGGCCCTCGTGCTGTTTCCTTTTCTCGCAGCCCTCTCGGCCCTCGGGGTCGCCCGGGCCTACCGCCCCCAGGAGCGGGAACGGCGGGTCTGGCTGGGGCTTAGTGGCGCCTTCCTTCTCTGGACCCTGGGACGCGCGGCCTTTGCCTTCCATCACTACCGGGGGACGGGAGGGCCGACCCCCGAGGTCGATGCGTTCACCGGGGCGTTTTTCCTCGTGGTCCTGGCTGCGGTGGGGGAGGAGGTGCGGAGGATCCGGGAACTGGGTCTGCTGAGGGGGTCGCAGCTCGCTTTCCTGGCCGTGGTGGGATTTGCGGTGCTCGCCCTGGGGAGCGCTGCCTTTCTCCGGCCCGTGCTGAGCCACAGCCCGCTGACGGCGCGGGATCTTCTGGGCCTCCTCTTTACATTCCTTGCCGTCCTCCTCGTGCCCCTCGGCCTTGCGCCCGCGGTCGCCTTCCTGGGAGGGATGTGGGGTTATGCCTGGGTCCTCTTCTCCGGTGGGATGTTGTGTCTCGCGGTGGGCCTCATGTGGCTGGTGAACGCGGTGTTCTACGGGACCTGGTTCGAGGGACACCCCGGCAACCTCCTGGAGATGGCGGGGTTCGCCCTCGTGGCGACCGGGGGAATCTGGCACAAGACCACCCTGCGGGCGGAAGGGTGAACCATGCTGGAGCGAATCCCCGCGGGCCGGACGGTGGAACGGCGGCTCCTTCCGTCGGCCCTGGAGCTGCAGGAGCTGCTCGCGACCCTGCGCGCACAAGCCTTCCACGGAGTGGTGCGCCTGCGGGGACCGGATTGGGAGGCGGCCCTCCCGGTGGAGGCGGGGGATTCCTCCTCGGCTCTGTTCGAGGGGGGAAGCACCCTGGTGCAGGGGCAGGAGGCCACCCGGAAGATCCTCCGGCTTCTGGAGGAGGGAAGCGCGGAAGCGGAGGTGGGAGAACTCCCTCCGTCCGTGGTCTCCATCCTCCGACGGGTGGCGGAGGCCCGCCTCATCCACCGGGACCTCTCCACGGAGTTCATCCGGCTGGCCTCCCTGCGGGATCGCCTCCTGCAGGAGGGATTCCGGGGGGTGGTGACGGTACGAGGGACAGGGTGGTGGGTGTTTCTGCTCCTTCCCGCTTCCCAGGCCCTGTACTACGACCGGGAGGCGACGAGCGAGCGGGACCAGGCCGGGCTGATCTCCGAGATCGCGCATCTGCCCGCGGAAATAGACGTCTGGCAAGCTTCCGAGGAGAGCGGCCGCACGTGGACCTCCTTCCGGGGAGATGAGGTGTTCATCGCGGCTCCTGGCCTTCCCCCCGCACAGGTCTTGGAGGCCCTGGGCCCCCTGGCGGTGCGGATCCTCGAACACCTGGACGGAACCCGGGATCTCCACCGATTGGCTCAGGAATTGGCCGAGCCCCCGAACGAGGTGGAACGAATCTTGCTCCAGCTCCAGCGGCGGAAGTGGGTGTACCGGTTCATCCGGCGCAAGCGGACGGGGGCATGAAGGAGGAAGAGGTCGAGGCGCTGCTGCGGGAGTACCTGCGGTCCCGGGATCCCATGGTCCAGGCCCGGCTGAGCGCGTGGTTCGGGCCCATGGTGCGCCGCATCGCGTCCCAGTTCCGCGGGCAAGGGGAGCCCTTGGAGGACCTGGTGCAGGTGGGATACCTGGGGCTCCTGCAGGCCCTGAATCGGTACGATCCGGAAAGAGGGGTTCCTTTCAAGACGTACGCCGCGGCCCTGGTGGCCGGGGAGATTCGGCACTACCTTCGGGATCACGGCCGCCTCATCCGGCTCCCCCGATGGCTGGGCGCGGTGCTCCGGGAGGTGGATCGGGCCGTGGACGCCTTCTGGACCACCCACAGCCGGGCCCCCACCGTGGAGGAGCTGGCGCGGAGTCTAAACGTGACTCCGGAAGGGGTGGATCGGATCCTGCGCCTGCGGGCCATGCGAACGCCGATTCCCCTGGAGCCGGAGGAGATCCAGCGGTTGCGGGCCTCCCTACGCCATCAGTGGTACGAGAGCTTCCAGCTGCCCATCGAGGATCGCATCACGGTACTGGCAGCCCTGGAGCGGCTGCGGGAAGTGGAGCGGAAGGTGATCTATGCCCTGTTCTACCTGGACCTGACGGAGACGGAGACCGCCCGGTGGCTTCAGATGTCCCAGCGGCGGATCTCCCGGATCCTGCACCGGGCCCTCGATCGGCTGAGCGCGCTCGTGCGCTCGGAGATGCCTAGCGAGGACAAATCCTAGGGAGGGGGAAGATGACGGATCTGCGCAACATTCTGGCCGAGCTTGCCCGGGTGGACGGTGTGGCCGCCGCCCTGGTGGTGGGAAGGGATGGGTTCCTGATCGGAGGGGTGAGCGCGGAGGAAGATCTGGATCTGGAGGCGGTGGGGGCGGTGACCGCGAGTGCGCTCGGGGCCTCGGAGATCCTGTCCGCGGACCTCCGGCGGGGGCAGCTGGTAAGCCTGATGCTGGAGTACGAGGGAGGGGTTATCGTGGTGGCGCCCGTGGGAGGGGAGGCGATGCTGGTAGTGGTCACCACCGGTTCAGCCACCCTGGGGCGGGTTCGGCTGGAACTCCGGAAGCGCCGCCCGGCTGTGATCGAGGCGCTGTAGCCCTACACCTCCGTGCTGTACACCACCCGGAGGATCTCCTCCACGGTGCTGAGCCCCTCCAGCACCTTCTGGAGGCCGTCTTCCCGCATGGCGCGCATGCCCTCTGCGCGGGCCGCCTCCCGGACCTCCGTGGAAGGAGCACGGGTCAGGACCAGGGACCGGATCCGGTCACTCACCACCAATAGCTCGAACACCCCCACCCGCCCCTTGTACCCCGTGTGGCGGCATGCCTCACAGCCCGCTCCCCGGTACAGGACCACCTCCTCCTCCACCTCCGCCAGGTCCTCGCTCAAACGGCGGATGGCTTCCCCGGGAGCCCGGTAGGCCTCCTTACACCGGGAGCAGATCTTCCGGGCCAGCCGCTGCGCCATCACCCCGATGACGGAGGAGGCCACCAGGTACGGCTCGATGCCCATGTCCAGCAGGCGCGTAAAGGCGCTGGCCGCGTCGTTGGTGTGGAGGGTGCTGAACACGAGATGGCCCGTGAGGGCCGCCTGCACCGCCAGCTCCGCGGTCTCCCGGTCCCGGATCTCTCCCACCATGATGATGTCCGGGTCCTGGCGGAGGATGGATCGGAGGGCGGTGGCGAAGGTGAGCCCGGCTTTGGGATTCACCTGTACTTGGTTGATGCGGGGGAGCTGGTACTCCACCGGATCCTCAATGGTGACGATGTTCTTCTCCAGGGTGTTGATCTTCGTGAGGGTGGCGTAGAGGGTGGTGGTCTTCCCGCTCCCGGTGGGGCCCGTGATGAGGAGCATGCCGTAGGGCTTGGTGGCCAGGCGCTCCCAGGTCTCCTGCACGTCGCTGGCCATGCCCAGCTGCCCCAACTGGATGAGGGTGCTGGATTGATCCAGGATCCGCATCACCACCTTCTCCCCGAACATGGTGGGGAGCGTGGAGACCCGCAGGTCGATCTCCCGACCGTCTACCCGCAGGTGGATGCGGCCGTCCTGTGGTCGGCGCCGTTCCGCGATGTCCAGATTGGCCATGATCTTGATCCGGGAGACCAGGGCGGCTTTGAGATTCTTGGGGGGGCTCAGGACATCGTGGAGGACTCCGTCGATCCGGTAGCGCACGTGGATCCCATGCCGGTAGGGCTCAATGTGGATGTCCGAAGCGCCCTCCCGGATGGCTTGGTCGAGGATGAGGTTGACCAGCTTCACCACGGGCGCTTCGTCCACCATCTGGCGGAGCCGGTCCAGGCTGATCTCCTCCTCGACCGGTGCTTCCGGGCCTACCTCCACGTGCGCGGTCTGCTCCAGAAGCGAACCCAGCTGGTGGTGCTTGTGGATGGCCTGGAGCAGTTCCTCCTCCGTGGTGATCCGAGGCTCCACATCGAGCCCGGTGATGAGCCGCACGTCGTCCAAGGCCAGGAGGTTCAAGGGATCCACCAGGGCCACCAGCAGTTTGTCCCCGTTCCGGGCGTAGGGCAGCACCTTGTGCCGGATGCAGAGGTGGTGCGGAACCATCCGCGCCACCTCCGGGTCGATCCCCGCGGAGGAGAGGGCGACGTACGGGTAGTTCCACTGGATCCCGATGGCCTTCGCCAGGTCCTGTTCCGTGATGGCCCCCATGGAGATCAGGATGCGCCCCAGCTTCTCCCGGGTACGCTCGTGGATCGCCAGGGCCTGCTCCAGCTGCTCCTCCGTCACCAGCCCCATGCGGAGGAGGATGCGCCCCAGGGGTTCCCGTTTCCCCAGGGCAGGTCCCCCAGGGCGCGTGGGGGGGCGGTCCGCGGGACGGGTGGGACTGGGAGGGGTTGCAGAGAGCCGGGCCGGCAGAGCGGTCTCCAGCTCCTCTGCGGAGGCCGGGGAAGGGGCAGTGTCCTCGGCCCTCACCGCCTGGGCCTCTGGAGTGAAAGCGGGAGCCGGTCCCTCCGCCGGCTCCATGGCCGAAGCCAGCCCGCTCGCCCGCGGCACCACGCCATTCCCGTTCCCCTCCAGGGCCAGGGCCCGGGTCTCCACCTCCTGGGCGGCCTGCTCCATTCCCTCCCTTCGGTACAGTGCCCCAAGCGCCCGGAGGACACCCGCGGCCTCCCTCGTGGTTCCCGTCTTCAGATACAGCTCCGCGAGTTCCAGGTACACGGAAGGATCCTGGGGATCCAGCTCCAGCAGGTGCTTGTAGTCCCGGATGGCATCCAAAAGCCGGCCGTTCCGGAGATGCCGCGTGGCCTGGTGATACTGGAAGGCACACTCCAGTGTCCGGTTCCCCGGTGGGAGCCGGAGGAGGGTTTTGTAGGTCTGGATGGTAGGGCTCTCCCAGGCTTCCGGTCCGTCCCTTCGGGTGAGCGCGTCCTCCACCTTGGCCATATCGGTCTACCTTACCTGACTACTATAGCAAGATCCATGCCAGGATCCCAGGGCGTGCGCCTCCCGGGGTGTCCTCCCCAGGTTTCCCACGGACCCTCCTCAGTTTTGCCCACAGGGGGATTGCCGACAAGGAGGGGTCCAGTGGGGTATGCAGAACCCTTTGAGGGGGAAAAGCGAGCGGGAGTGGAACGGAATTTGCTTAACCCTCCAGGGGGACCCAGAGGGAGGGAACATGGACTTCGAAGCGGCGGAACTGGTTGTCCTGAGCGGGATGGTGGCGGATCGCCACCTCCTGACCCTGGCCCTCAACGAAGGGTTCAGTCCGGAGCTGCTGCGCCACCCCGTGATGCAGCGGTTGGCCCGCTCGCTCCTGGAGCTCTCCCTAACCCGTAGGGAGGCGCTGGATGCGGTCACCCTGACGGCGTACCTGCAGGACCGGGGGATGCTCACCCCGGAGGTGGAGAGGGCGGTGCAGGCCCTCTCCCAGACCCGTCCCCCCACCGCGGCCCAGCTGGTGGCCTATCTGGAGCTGCTGAAGAGCCAGGAGAGCCGCAGACGGTTGGAAGCTGTAGGACGGCGTATCCAGGAGTTCCTCGTGCGAAGTCCCGGGGCGGGGACTCACGAGGTCCTGCAGTTCACGGGGCAGGTGATCACAGAGCTCTTCGAGCTCCAAAAGCGGAGGCTGCGCAAGCGCCTGGTGCCCGTCAGCGAGCTGTTGCAGGACCTCGTGGAGCGCGTGCGGGATCCCCAGCGGGTAGGGATTCTGGGCTACTCCATCTCCCCCTTCGATCGGCTCAACCAGGTGCTGTCCGGCCTGCGCCCGGGGTTCTACTACGGACTGGCGGGTGCGCCTCGCCGGGGCAAGACGAACCTGGTGCTGCAATTGGCCAGTTACGTGGCCCGGAACCACCGGATCCCTGTCCTCTACTACAGCTGGGAGCAGACGGCCCAGGTGCTGGCCGCCCGCTTGCTGGCCAAGGAGCTCCTCGTGAACCCCACAGATCTCCTGAGCGGCAACCTGGACCGCACCCCCGCGCTCCTGACGTCTCTACGACGAGCAGAGGAGAACGTCTTCCAGTACGCCCCGTACTTCTACCTCATCGAGGCGGGCCGGAAGGATACCCTGGACCGGATCAAGATCCACGCCTACAACGTCATGCAGGAGCACGGCACGGACCAGGTTCTCATCTGCCTCGATTACCTCCAGAAGATCCCTCTTCCGCAGCCCATCGAAGACGACAAGGCCCGCACGGACCTCATCAGCAGCCAGCTGGCGGAGCTCAGCCTGGAGCTGCGGGCGCCCATCGTGGCCATCTCCCCCCTCGACAAGGAGGGATGCCGGCTCGATGAGAAGCCCGCGGAGGAGGAGGAACTCAGCAGCCCTTATGAGCGGCCCACCATGCACCACAGCGTGGGCTCCGGGGATCTGGAGTACGATCTGGATGTGGCCATGGTGCTGGTGAAGGACTGGAAGGCCACGCGGGAGCTGCGGGAGTACCTGGAATCCAAGGCGCGACAGGAGGGGATCGATCCGGACACCCTTCCGAAGATCGATATCCTCAACCTCTTCATCGACAAGAACCGGGATGCTCCGGAGGCGGAGGTGAACATCGTGCAGTTCGCCTTCTTCGTGACTCTGAACCGGTTCGTGGAGCTGGGCTTCAAGTTGGAGAAGGAGTACCGGGGCGACTACCGAGCCTTCTCCAAAATCGTGGAGATGTACAACGTGCTGCGAGAGGCAGGGCTCCTGCAGCCTCAGCCGGCCACTTTCTGATCCGGGAGGTAAGGAGATGGAGATCCACGAGCTGCTGCGGCACGCGGTGGACAACCAGGCTTCAGATCTCCACCTCACCGCGGGGGTTCCCCCCACCCTTCGCGTCTGGGGACGGCTGGTGCCCCTGGCGCACTACCCCGTTCTCACCCCGGAGGACACGTACCAGCTCGCCTACAGCATGATGAACGCGTTCCAGAAGCAGAAGTTCGAGCGGACCTGGGAGCTGGACCTCTCCTACGGGGTGAGCGGGTTGGGACGGTTCCGGGTCAACGTGTACCGGCAACGGGGAGCGGTGGGGGTGGCCATCCGGGTGATTCCCCACCAGATCCCCCGGATCGAGGACCTCAACCTACCCCCCGTCCTGGTGGAGCTCACCCGCCGGCCCAGGGGGCTCATCCTGGTCACAGGTCCCACGGGCCAGGGGAAGTCCACCACCCTGGCAGCGATGATCGACCGGATCAACGAGGAGCGTAGCTGCCACATCGTCACCATCGAGGATCCCATCGAGTACCTGCACGAGCACAAGCGGAGCATCGTGAACCAGCGGGAGCTTGGATTCGACACCCAATCCTTCCCGAACGCCCTGCGGGCCGTCCTCCGGGAGGACCCCAACGTGATCATGGTGGGGGAGATGCGGGATCTGGAGACCATCGCCCTTGCCCTCACCGCCGCGGAGACCGGGCACTTGGTGCTGGCCACTCTGCACACGGGAACCGCGGCGCAGTCCGTGGACCGGATCGTTGACGTCTTCCCCCCTCACCAACAACAGCAGATCCGGGTGCAGCTGGCAAATGTCCTAGAAGCCGTGATCAGCCAGCAGCTCCTGCCCAACCAGATGTTCCTGCGCCGGTACGGGAGTCCGGAGCGGCTCGCGGCGGCCCGGAGGGGGAGCGGGGTGCATACCGTGCCGCGGACGTGGCCCACCCTGGAGGAGGTAGGTCGGGTCCCCGCGGTGGAGGTGATGATCGCCACCCCCGCCATCCGCAACCTCATCCGGGAGGGCAAGACCCACCAGATCGACGCGGCCATCCAGACGGGACACCAGCATGGCATGCAGACCATGGACCAATCCCTGCGGGACCTGTACGAGCGGGGCCTCATCTCGTTCGAGGATGCCATCAGCCGGGCCATCCGACCCGATGAGCTGCGGAAGATGATCGTGGGGCATCGCTAGGAGGGAGGTGCGGCGGTGGCGGTCTTTCAGTACACGGCTCGGGATCAAATGGGCCGGGTGATCCAAGGAGTCCTGGAGGCGGAGAACGGAGCGCAAGTGGCGAGCCGGCTGCGGGAGATGGGCCTGTTCATCACCGCCATCGAGCCCGTGCGGGCGGGCCCCGGGGAGGCCCGTAGCCTGTGGGACCTCCTCCGGGGGATCAGCCTGCGGGAGCTGGCCCTTATGAGCCGGCAGTTCGCCACCATGGTGAACTCCGGCCTCTCCCTGGTGCGGGCCTTGGGGATTCTCGAGCAGCAGACCACCAATCCCAAGTTGCGGCGGATCCTGGCGCAGGTGCGGGCGGACGTAGAGCAGGGACGGGCCCTGGCGGACTCCCTGGCGAAGCACCCGCAGGCCTTCAGCTCCCTGTACGTGAACATGGTGCGGGCCGGGGAGGCGGGAGGGGTGCTGGACGACGTGCTGCAGCGCTTGTCCACCTTCCTGGAGAAGGAGTACGCCCTCCGACAGAAGATCAAGTCTGCCATGGTGTATCCCGCAATCCTGGCGGTGGTGGCCACCCTGGCCCTCCTCCTCATGACGGTGTTCATCATCCCGCAGTTCGTGGTGTTCTACCGGGAGCTGGACGTGGGAGACCTCCCCGTGCCCACCCAGATCCTCATGTGGGTGAGCCTGGTGATCCGCTCCTTCTGGTACGTCTGGATCCCCGCCCTGGCCGTGGCCATCTACGGATTCCTCCGGTGGATCCGGACCCCGGCGGGCAAGGCGTGGTGGGACCGGACGAAACTGCGTCTGCCCTTGTTCGGGCCCCTCGTGCAGAAGACCATCCTCGCCCGGTTTGCCCGGACCCTGGGAACCCTCCTGGGCGCGGGGGTTCCCCTGCTGCAGGCCTTCGAGGTGACGGGAAAGGCGGTGGACAACGCGGTGGTGGAGGAAGGCATCCAGAAGGTGCGGAGCAGCATCCGGGAAGGGGAGAGCATCGCGGTCCCCCTGTCCTCCATTCCGCTGTTCCCCCCCATGGTGGTACAGATGGTGCGGGTGGGAGAGGAGGCGGGAAATCTCGACGAGATGCTGGTGAAGGTGGCGGACTTCTACGACACGGAGGTGGAGGCCACGGTGGGAGCGTTGGCCAGTACCCTGGAGCCCGCCATGATCGTGTTCATGGGGGTCGTGGTGGGCGCCATGGTGGTTTCCCTGTACCTTCCCATCTTCAAGCTGGTGGCCCAGGCGGGTTAGCGGGAGGGACGGGGAAGCGTTGGGGGCGACGAACTCGGACGGGTGGGGGTCGGCTGCTGGAGAAGAACTTGCTGAAGCCAGGCGCGGTCCACGGCCACGATGACCCACCGACCGTGGGCATAATCGAGGAGGAGCTGAAGGGGAGGGGAGGAATCCACCACGGACATCCGGACCTTTCCCTCGGGGAGCGCCTCGAATCGCACGAAAGCGAGAACCGCGGCCGCGGCAACGGGAAGGCCGCCCCACCGGGGCAGGTGCACGGGGGCATCCGGGGCACCGAGGGCCACCCTGCGCACCAGTTCCCGGATCTCCTCCTCCACCCGTTTCTGGGCGAGAGGTCGGGCAAGGCCGAAGGCGGCCTGGAAGAACGGGCGGAGCAAGGGGGAAAGGGGATAGTGGGCAGGATCTCCCATGCGGCCGGCAACCCAGGTCTCCTCGAGCACGTCCACCACGGAGGCGGCGAGGGAGGGGAGATGGATCCATCGGAGCGCCGCCTCAGGATCCCCTGACCGGAGGGCGTGGGCGAGGCCGATCATATCGGGGTAGGGGCTCCTGCGCAGAGAGCCCATGCCCGCGAGGAGCACCAGGGCGATTCCTGCTAGGGCGATGGTACGCACCACCCGCATGCTGCAGCCTCCATGATATAATCCTCCTAGCCGCATCGGGCCGTGGCGCAGCCTGGGAGCGCACCTGAATGGGGTTCAGGAGGTCGCCGGTTCAAATCCGGCCGGCCCGACCAGATGCGGTCCTCTTCGTGCTCAGACCGCTTGCCCCCAGGAGCTGGGAAGACCATGCGGGCTATGGTTCTGCCGGATCTCCGCTCCCCCCTCCAGCTGGTGGAGCGGGAGATCCTCCTCCCTCTTAGGGGCCAGGTGCTCCTCCGGGTGCATGCGTGCGGAGTCTGTCGCACGGACCTTCACATCCTGCAGGGGGAACTCGCAAATCCCAGGCTCCCCCTCGTACTTGGACACCAGATCGTGGGGACCGTGGTGCAGGTAGGAGAAGGCGTGGGAGGGATTCAGGAGGGAGACCGGGTCGGGGTCCCCTGGCTGGGTTGGACCTGCGGGGAGTGCCGGTACTGCCGGCGGGGACAGGAGAACCTGTGCCCCCACGCGCGCTTCACCGGGTATCACCTGGACGGAGGGTATGCGGAGTACGTGGTGGCGGACGCCCGCTACTGCTTCCCGATTCCCGGGGCGTACCCGGATCTGGAGGCCGCCCCGCTGCTGTGCGCGGGGCTCATCGGCTACCGATGCCTCCGCATGACCGGGGACGCGGAGCGCCTGGGGATTTACGGGTTCGGAGCCGCCGCCCACATCCTGACCCAGGTGGCCCGATACCAGGGACGGCGGGTGTTCGCCTTCACGAGGCCTGGGGACCTCGATGCCCAGCGGTTTGCCTTGGAGCTGGGCGCGGTCTGGGCCGGGGATAGCACGCAGTCACCTCCGGAAGAGCTGGATGCCGCCATCCTCTTTGCCCCCGCAGGGGAGCTGGTGCCCCTGGCCCTCCGGGCCGTGGCTCCGGGCGGGGTGGTGGTGTGCGGCGGGATCCACATGACAGCTATCCCCTCGTTCCCCTATGAGCTCTTGTGGCGCGAGCGGGTGCTCCGGAGTGTGGCCAACCTCACCCGGCGTGACGGAGAGGAGTTCCTGCGCTTGGCCCCTCAGGTGCCCGTACGCACGGAGGTGCAGCCGTATCCCCTGGAGGAGGCCAACCGGGCCCTGGAGGATCTCCGCCTTGGCCGCATTCGCCGCGGGGCCGCGGTCCTCGTGGTGCGGACCTGAACGCTCTTGCGCACGGAGGGAACAGTGAAGATACTGTTCCGAGGCATGGTACGGCTTCGGAGGTGAGACATGCTCGAGGCTGGGGATCTGGAGAACCTCGTGAGCCTGTCCCGGCGGGACGTGCTCTCCATCTGCCTGGATGTGGATCCCACCAAGCCTGAAAACCAGCGGCCTGAGCCCGCCTGGCGCATCTGGGCGCGGCACGCCCTGCACGAGGTGGTGGAGCAGCTCCCCAGGGAGGAACGGCGGTCGGCCAAGGAGGTGGCCGACCGGATCGTCCAGTACCTTCGGGACAGCCGGCTGCAGGGACGAGGCCTCGCCCTCTTCGCGGCCTCGGATCTCTGGCGGGAGTACGTGCTTCCCGTGCCGCTTCTGAACCGGGTCCGCTACGGCCGGCCGGACGTGTGGCCCCTCCTGTGGGCCATGGACGAGTACGAGCCCCACGCCATCCTCATCGTGCACCGGGACCACGCACGGCTGCTCGTGGCCTACCTCGGATCCGCGAGCCTGATCGAGGAGGAGACCCTGGAACTGGATACCACCAGCTGGCGGTTCACCGCGGGGCGCCCCCCCACCTTTACCGGACGCCTAGGGACAGGGGCCACCCGGGGCGCCCAGCGGGACACCTTCGAGGCCCGGGTGGACGACCATCTGCGCCGGTTCTGGACGGGGGTGGCGGACGCGGCCGCGCGGTTCGTGGAGGAGCGGCGAATCGAACGGCTCCTCCTCGGTGGACCGGAGGAGGCGGCCTTCGCCGTCCGGGATCAGCTCCCCGAATCCGCAGCCCGGAAGGTGGTGGCGGTCGTGCCTCTCCCCTCGCCCCTTGAGGAATGGCCGCAGATCCGGGAGCGGGTCCTGGAGGTGGCGCGGCAGGCGGAGCGTCAGCGCGAGGCGGAGCGGGTTCAGGAGCTGGTGGATCGGAGCGGCCAGGGGAGAGGGGTTCTGGGACTGGCCTCCACCCTGGAGGCCCTCGTACGGCGGCAGGTGCAGCTGCTGGTGGTGGACCGGGAACTGGAGGCGGAGGTGGTGGAGTGCCCGGGCTGCGGATACGTAAGCGCCCGGCCCGCCGAGATCTGTCCCGTGTGTGGGGCGGTGATGATGCGCACCTGGCTCACGCAGGTGTTGCCCCTTCTTGCGCATCGCAACCACGCGGGAATCGAGCTCGTCAACCCGCAACCCATCCTGCGGTTGCACGGCGGCATCGGCGCCCTGCTCCGCTACCTCGCCTGAGATCCCGCCTCTGCCAGCAGGAGCTCCAGGCCGGCCGGAGTCTGCCGGAGGTGGGTGCCGAAGGCGGCGGAGAGGACCTTCATGCGCTGGCAGATGGCGGCGAACTCCTCCCCTTGGGCGAGCGTCACCCGGGCGTAGTGTAGCCGCACGGGAACGAGCTGCAGACGGCGGAGGGTGGTGGCATCGAATTCCACGAGGAACACAAAGGACCAGTCGTTGCGCAGTTCCGGGTCTACCGCGTAGTCGTCCAGGAAGTCCCCCGTGTCGTAGAGCACGAGCCGGCGGCCGAACCGTTCCACCCCCTGGAAGACGTGGGCGGAGTGCCCGTGCACCAGGTCCACACCCCGGCGGGTCACCTCCCGGGCGAAGGCCCGGAAGGGGGAGGGGGGGACGAGAACCATGTTGGGACCCCAGTGGAGGGAGAGCACCACGAGCTGCGCACCGGCCTGGCGGGCCCGGGCGATCCAGCCCTCCACGCGGCCCAGGGTGTCGGGGTCCGTCCGGATCTCCAGGTAGTTGGTGCCCGGCTCGTCCGGTCCTGCGGCGAAGGGGGGCTCGTTGTCCGTGGCGGAGAGAACGCCCACCCGGATCCCTCCCACCTCCATCAGGGCCGGGGCTTCCGCCTCCTCCCGGTTGCGGCCCGCGCCCGCATGCGCGATGCCCGCCTCGTCCAGGTACCGGAGGGTGTCCAGCAGACCCGGGACGTCGTAGTCCAGCACATGGTTGTTCGCGAGGCTCACGCACCGGATTCCCCCGGCCCGGAGGACCTCTACCGCCGCGGGATCTGCGCGGAAGTGGAAGACCTTGGGGGTCTTCCTCCACGGGCGGCGGTGCGTGGTGAGGGCACACTCCAGATTTGCAAGCACCGCATCCGCCGCCCGAAGCACGGGCAGCACATCTCCCCAAAACCACTCGGGGGACCGACGCGGGATCAGGACGTTGACCCCGCGGCCCAGCATCACGTCTCCCACGAGGGCCAGGGTCGGCATGGCCTGAAATTTTCCATTCGCCGTGGGATGCGCAATCCCCTGGGAGACGTGTAGGCTTTAGGAGGGAACAACCGTGTGGGGGTGCGGAATGGGCAGGAAGTGGGTTTACCGGTTTGAGGAAGGAGGCGAAGCCCTTCGGGATCTGCTGGGCGGTAAGGGCGCGGGCCTTGCGGAGATGACCCGAGCGGGTGTTCCGGTCCCTCCCGGGTTCGTGATCACCACGGAGGCCTGCAACGCATACTACGAGGCGGGCCGTCGGCTGCCGGAGGGACTGTGGGAACAGGTGCTGGAGGCCCTACGGGAGGTGGAGGCGCGCACGGGCAAACGTTTCGGGGATCCCAGCCAGCCGCTTTTGGTCTCCGTGCGCTCGGGAGCCAAGTTCAGCATGCCCGGGATGATGGACACGGTGCTGAACCTGGGCATGAACGACGAGGTGGCAGAGGGTCTCGGCCGTATCTCCGGGAATCCCCGCTTCGCCTACGACGCGTACCGGCGGTTTTTGCAGATGTTCGGCCGCATCGTCCTGGACGTGCCCGGCGAGGTCTTCGAGCGGGTGCTGGAGGCGTACAAGCACCGGGGGGAGGAGCCGCGTCAGGACACGGACCTCACCGCGGAGGAGCTCAGGGAGCTCTGCAGGCGGTTTCAGGAGCTCATCCGGGAGCACACGGGTCGGGAGGTGCCGCGGGATCCTTATGAGCAGCTGCGGCTCGCCATCGCCGCGGTGTTCGACTCCTGGATGGGCAAGCGTGCCGTGGACTACCGGCGGGTGCACCGGATCCCGGACACCCTGGGGACCGCGGTGAACGTACAGGCCATGGTGTTCGGGAATCTGGGCCCGCGGTCCGCTACGGGCGTGGCCTTCACCCGCAACCCCGTGACGGGGGAGAAGCATCTGTACGGGGAGTACCTCCCGCAGGCCCAGGGGGAGGATGTGGTGGCAGGCATCCGCACCCCGAAACCCATCGCGCAGCTGGCGGAGGAGATGCCGGAGGTGTACCGGGAGTTCGTGCGGGTGGCGGAACTCCTGGAGCGGCACTACCGGGACATGCAGGACGTGGAGTTCACCATCGAGAACGGCCGGCTGTGGATGCTGCAGACCCGGTCCGGCAAACGCACGGGAGCGGCCGCGGTGCGCATCGCGGTGGACATGGTCCGGGAGGGGCTCATCGACCGGAGAACCGCGGTTCTCCGGGTGGATCCGGAGCAGCTCGCCCAGCTCCTACACCCCACGGTGGACGAAGCCGCGCGCGCGATGGCCCATCGGGACGGGCGCTTCCTCGCCCGCGGACTTCCCGCCTCTCCAGGAGCCGCGAGCGGGCAGGTGGTGTTCGACCCAGACGAGGCGGAGCAGCGGGCGGCCCGGGGAGAGAAGGTGATCCTGGTGCGCACGGAGACCTCCCCAGAGGACTTCCACGGCATGGTGGCGGCGCGCGCGGTGCTTACCGCCCGGGGCGGAATGACCTCCCACGCCGCGGTGGTGGCCCGGGGCATGGGCAAGCCCTGCGTGGTGGGCGCGGAGGCCTTGGTGATCCATCCGGAAACCCGCGAGATGCGGGTCAACGGGAGGGTGGTCCGGGCCGGGGAGTGGATCACCGTGGACGGAGGAACGGGCGAGGTGTTCCTAGGGGAGCTCCCTACCCGGGAACCGGCCCTGACGGAGGAGTTCCGCACCTTCATGCAGTGGGTGGATGAGTTCCGCACCATGGGCGTCCGGGCCAACGCGGACACCCCCCAGGACGCCCGCCGGGCCCGGCAGTTCGGGGCGGAGGGAATCGGGCTGTGCCGCACGGAACACATGTTCTTCACCGGCGACCGCATCTACGCCATGCGGGAGATGATCATGGCCACCACCCCGGAGGAACGGCAGAGGGCCCTCGCGAAGATCGAGCCCCTTCAGCGGCAGGATTTCGTGGAGATCTTCCGGGCCATGGACGGATACCCGGTGGTGATCCGCACCCTGGACCCCCCCCTCCACGAGTTCCTGCCCCAGGAGGAGGAGGCCATCCGGGAGACCGCGGAGCGCATCGGGGTGTCCGTGGAGGCCCTTCGGCAGAAGGTCGCCGCCCTTCGGGAGTTCAACCCCATGATGGGCCTGCGGGGGTGCCGGCTGGGGATCCTCTATCCGGAGATCACGGAGATGCAGGCCCGGGCCATCTTCGAAGCCGCCGCCCTCTGCCAGGCGGAAGGGGTGCACGTGGAGCCGGAGGTGATGATTCCCCTCGTCTCGGACCTCAACGAGCTACGAGCCCAGGCGGAGATCGTGCACCGGGTGGCCCGGGAGGTGATGGAGCGTACGGGGCAGCAGATCCCCTACCGGGTGGGGACCATGATCGAGGTGCCCCGGGCGGCCTTGGTGGCGGACCAGATCGCGGAGGTGGCGGAGTTCTTCAGCTTCGGCACCAACGACCTCACCCAGTTCACCTTCGGGATGAGTCGGGACGACGCGGGCAGATTTCTGCCCCGCTATCTCGACCAGAAGATCCTCCCTGAGGATCCCTTCCAGGTGCTGGACCGGGAGGGAGTAGGGCAGCTGGTACAGATGGGGACCGAGCGGGGGCGTGGGGCCAGGCCGGATCTCGTGGTGGGGATCTGCGGGGAGCATGGGGGAGAGCCCAGCAGCGTCCGGTTCTGCTACACGGTGGGACTGGACTACGTCTCCTGCTCCCCCTACCGGGTACCCGTGGCCCGGCTCGCGGCGGCCCAGGCGGCCTTGGGGGAAGGGGTCCGGGACGTGTAACGCTGGCCCCTCAGGCCCGGAGGAGGGCCTGGAAAGCTACCATGGCCAGGGCCGTGAGGGTCACGGTGGTGGCCACGAGCCTCTGGGAGGCGTCCAGCAAGGCGTCCGGCAGGATCTCCGAGAGCACCATCCAGATCATGGCCCCTGCCGCGAACCCAAGCCCCGTGGGCAGGTGGGCCCGGAAGACCTCCACGAAGAGGTAGGCGGGAGGGGCAAGGAGGGGCTGGGGGAGGCTGCTGAAGATGCTCCACCCCGCGGCCTGCCAGACGGAAACCCCCCGGGGCACCAGCACCAGGCTGATGGCGAGGCCTTCCGGGATGTTGTGCACGGCGATGGCGAGGGCGATGAAGAGACCGAGTTCCTCCCCACCGCTGAAGGAGACGCCGATCCCGATCCCCTCCGTGAAGGAGTGCAGGGTCATCACGCCCACCACGAGGAGCGCCTTGCGGGCTTCCCCGCCGGACAGATTCCCCAGACGCAGGTCTTCCCGCCGCCGCAGGGCGTTCGAGCTCCAGGCGATGAAGCCGATGCCCACCAGGGCCCCCAAGAGCGTGCGCCCCAGGTGGTAGTGCGAACCTTCCTGGAGGAGCCCGAAGCTGGCGGCCAGCATGACCCCTGCAGCCGCCGCGTTGAAGGCCCCAAGCCAGGTGCGCGTGGCGTTCCGATAGACCAGGAAGGGGACGGCCCCGAACCCCGTGCACACCGCGGTTCCCAGGGCATACAGGAAGACCGATCCAAGGCCGCTGTGGGGCACGCTTCCCCGCTCCCGCACTAGGATAGGCGCGGGGTAGCGGTTTCGTCGATTCTGAAGAACGTCGGTAAGGGGATCCGTGCGATCCGTATTCGGCGGGCCAAGGGTTACTCCGGCTCCACAACGGAGCTCCAGCGTTCCGGAGAGCGCCACAGGCTGCTGCGCAGAAGCTCCCGGATGAAGAGGAACTCCTTTGGGAGGCGATCGTACAGGAGGGTGAGGAGCTCCTCATGCGCGCGGATCTCCTGCATCCACTCGGTCCGGTCCACCCGCATGAGACGCCCGAACTGCTCCCGGCTGAACCCCAGTCCCTCCCAGTCCAGATCCTCGTAACGGGGCATCCAGCCGATGGGGCTCTCCACCGCGTACGCGCGGCCCCGCACCCGCTCCACGATCCACCGCAGGACCCGCATGTTCTCCCCGTAGCCCGGCCAGAGGTACCTCCCGTCGGGTCCCCTCCGGAACCAGTTCACGAAGAAGATGCGGGGCGGGTTCGGGAGCTCCCGGCCGAACTGGAGCCAATGGTGGAAGTAATCTCCCATGTGGTAACCGCAGAAGGGCAACATGGCAAACGGATCCCGGCGTACCCGCCCCACCTCGCCCGCGGCTGCCGCGGTGGTCTCCGCCCCCATGGTGGCCGCCAGGTACACGCCGAAGTACCAGTTCACCGCCTGATACACGAGGGGAACCGTATCGCCGCGCCGGGAGCCGAAGATGAACCCGCTCACCGGTACCCCTTCGGGATCCTCCCACGCGGGATCCATGGAGGGACACTGGTGGGCGGGAGCGGTGAACCGGGCGTTGGGGTGAGCCGCGGGCTGTCCGCGCTCCGGATCGTATGGCTGCCGCCGCCAGTCCAAGAGCCCCGGGGGCGGGGCTTCCGTGAGCCCCTCCCACCACACATCTCCATCCGGAGTGAGGGCCACGTTGGTGAAGATGGTGTCACGCTCCACGGTGGCCATGGCGTTGGGGTTGGTCTCCCAGTTGGTGCCAGGGGCAACCCCAAAGAACCCGGTCTCCGGATTGATGGCCCGGAGGGTACCGTCCGGTTGTGGAAAGATCCATGCGATATCATCCCCCACGGTGGTGACCGTCCAGCCCCGGCGCCGGAAGCTCGGGGGCGGCACCAGCATGGCGAAGTTCGTCTTGCCGCTGGCGCTGGGGAACGCGGCGCCCAGGTACGTCTTCTCCCCCTCCGGGGAGCGAACGCCCAGGATCAGCATGTGCTCCGCCAACCACCCCTCCTCCCGAGCCATCCAACTGGCCAGGCGAAGGGCGAGGGACTTCTTACCCAGCAGCGCGTTTCCGCCGTAACCGCTGCCGAAGGAGACTATGAGGCGTTCCTCTGGGAAGTGCACGATGTATTTGGTGGCGTTGCAGGGCCAGGGGACGTCCCGTTCTCCGGGCCGGAGGGGAACGCCCACGGAGTGCAGGCACCGGACGAACTCCCCCGTCCCTAGGGCTTCCAGTACCCTGCGTCCCATGCGGGTCATGATCCGCATGTTCACCACTACGTACTCGGAGTCCGTGATCTGAACCCCGAACCGGGCATAGGGCGAGCCCAGGGGACCCATGCTGAAGGGGATCACGTAGAGCGTGCGGCCCCGCATGCATCCCCGGAGGAGGTGCTTCAGGGTGCGCTTCATCTCCTGGGGATCCACCCAGAGATTGGTGGGGCCCGCGTCTTCCCGCCGCCGGGTGCACACGAAGGTGCGTTCCTCCACCCGGGCGGTGTCCGAGGGGTCGGAAAAAGCCGCGTAGCATCCCGGCCGCCTCTTCGGGTTCAATGGAACGAAGGTCCCCCTGTGGACCAGAATATGGCACAGCTGTTCGTACTCCTCCCGGGACCCGTCGCACCAATGGATCCGTTCCGGCCGGGTGAGCTCAGCCACCTCCTCCACCCACCGCACGAGAGCCCGATTCCGGGGCCATTCTGGCACCATGGGAGCTCCTCTCCGGGAGTATACCGTTAGGGCCCCTTGGAGGCACGAAGGCAGTCGTTCCGCCTCCCCGGACCAGCCCTTTCTCGGGAGCGATCAGCCCGTGAGATCGCGCAGGTAGGCCAGCCAAGCGCTTCGGCGCAGCTTCGCGAGCGCTCTCCGCTCCGCCTGCCGGACCCCTTCCGCGGTGAGCCCGAGCCGTCGGCCCACCTCCCGCATGGTCTGGGGGGGCTCGCCGTCGAGCCCGTAGCGCAGCCGGATGACCGCGCGCTCGCGCTCCGGGAGCCGGTCCAGCAGCTGCTGAAGGGCCTCCCGCCGTATACCGGGGGCAAGGGCCTCCTCTGGATCAGGGGCTTCCAGAGCAGGGATGAGTTTTTCAAAGTCGTCGTCGGGCACCAAGGCCTCCAGGGACACGGGAGCCTCCAGTAGGGGAAGGTCCTGCAGAACCCGATCCAGGGGCCATCCCAGGCAGCGGGCGATTTCCTGGGGTGTGGGCTCCCGTCCCAGGCGCTGCGCTAGGATCCGCTGCTCCCTCCGGAGGCTGGCGAGCTCCCGCCGCCGGTAGGTGGGAAGGTGCAGCCCCCGGTGCTGCTCCAGCAGGGCCCGCTGAAGGGCATGGCGGACCCACCACGCGGCGTAGGTACTGAAGCGTTGCCCCCTTCGCCCGTCGAACCGGGCCGCGGCCTCCACCAGAGCCAAGTTGCCCTCCTGGATCAGGTCCGCCAGGGATCCTCCGAGGCGGGCGAATCGTCTGGCCAGGGAGATCACCAGGTAGAGATGCGCTTCCACCAGGACACGCAGGGCACCCTTGTCCCCGCTCTGGATCTGCCGGCTGAGGCGCTCTTCCTCCTCCCGTGTCAGGCGCGGGCTCCGCGGGACTTGGTTCAGGTAAGACCAAAGCCACGGATCCCGGCGCTGCGATCCCGAGCGCATCCCGTTTTTTCCAGAAGCCGGAGTTCCCGCGGGGTTTAATCCCCGTTCCCCAGGAGAGAGTATTCGATTCCCTCCTTCCTTCCCCTTCTCCGCCGTTTATGAATTCCCCTGAATCGGCGGGGCGTTCCGGTTCACCTTCCCCGCGCGGTATGCTGGTTCTGAGCATGCCAGCCACCGCTCGGATCCGAAGGAACCTCGACGCCCTCAGCAGCCGGGTATGGCTGCGGACCATGATCCGCCGCCTCCGGTCCGTGGCCCGGGCTTCCCGAGAGGAGTTCCACTCAGGGCTCACCCAGGTGGCGGCCCACCGGGTGGCTACCCTGGTGCGGGAAGCCTTCGAGGTGGACGCGGTTTCCCTGGTGGGCCGCGCGAAAGTCCTGGCCTTCGTGGGTGCGGGGAGCGACCACCATCGGCCGGGGGAGCCCGTGACCACGGAGTTCACCAAGCGGGTGCTGTCCACGGGGGAGCCCGCGGTGGCCCGGGATCGGGCCGCCATCGGGTGTCCCGATCCCGCCTGCCCCCTGACCGCGGCCATCGTGGTCCCCATGCGGGTGAAGGGCATGGTGCCTGCGGCTCTCAAGCTCTACCGGACCGACGGCCGCCCCTTCCGGCCGGAGGCGGTGGAGGGAGCGGTCCTGTTGGGGGAGCTGCTGGGTGCCCAGCTGGAGCTGAGCCTCCTGGAGGCGGAGGTTCGGCGGCTGGAGCGGGAGGAGCTGCGGGCCCTCCGGGCGGAGATCTCCCCTCACTTCGTCTTCAACACCCTCCATGCGGTGGCCGCCACCTGCGGCAACGACCCCGAGCGGGCAAGGCGGCTCGTGTTGGACTTTGCGGAGTTCCTGCGGCACGCCCTCCGGGCCCACGGGGAGTTCTGCACCCTGGAGGAGGAGCTGTGGTACGTCCAGCACTACCTGAACTTCGAACGGATGCGGCTAGGGGAACGGCTGCGGGTTGAGGTGGAGGTTCCCCGTTCCCTGTGGAACCTCTTGGTTCCCGTACTGACCCTGCAACCTCTTGTGGAGAACGCGGTGGTGCACGGGGTGGAGCCCAAGCCGGGACCCGGTACGGTCCGCGTGCGGGGGTGGGAGGAGGATGGGGTTGCGGTCTTTACCGTGGAGGACGACGGAGTGGGGATTCCGGAGGAGCTGGTGGAACACGTCACCCGGCGGGGGGTCGGGTCCGGACTGGGCGTAGGCCTTTTTAACGTGCACCGCCGTCTGGAGACCATCTATGGGCCCGGGTTCGGCCTGCGCATCGAGAGCGAGGAGGGCAAGGGGACCCGGGTGGTGGTCCGCATCCCCCGCGGGTTCCCCCCCGATCGCCCATGAGGCCGTTCCGGATCCTGATTGTGGACGACGATCCCACGGCCCGGGCGCACCTGGAGCGACTGCTTCAGGCTCTGGGTCAGGACCAGGTGGAAACCGCGGAGAACGCCTATGCCCTTCTGGACCGGATCCGGGACTCCCCACCGGAGGTGGTGTTCCTAGACATCCGGATGCCGGGGTTGAGCGGACTCGATGCTCTCCGTGCTCTCAACGCCCTCCCGCAGCGCCCTCGTGTGGTGCTGGTCAGTGCCTTCGACGAGCACGCCCTGGAGGCTTTCGAGGCCGCGGCCTTCGATTACCTCCTCAAGCCCGTGGACCCAGATCGCCTCCGGAGAACCCTGGAACGGCTAGCGGCTGAACCCGCTCAGGGGCTCCCCTCGCGCCTGGCCCTCCCCACCGCGGACCGGGTGGTGCTGCTGGATCCCGACCAGATCCTCTACGTGCAGGCCCAGGGCGATCTGATCCGGGTGGTGACCCGGGATGGCACCTACGAGGCCCGCACGACTCTTCGGGAGGTGGCCCGGCGCCTTCCTCCCACCCGTTTCCTCCGGGTTCACCGGAGCTACCTTGTGAACCTCGACCACGTGGTGGAGCTGCACCCGTTCTTCTCCGGGACCATGCTCCTCCGTCTGGACGACCCCCACCGCACGGAGATTCCGGTGAGCCGCTCCGCGGCTAGGTTCCTGAAAGCCCTCCTCCAGCTGTAGCCGCTGCCTCAACCTTCCCTCATTTCCGTCCTCGCCGTACCCTTTAGGATGCAGCCCTCGGGTGGAGGAGGTGAGCGGATGGGAGGAAGCACACCCCGTGTGGTGGATCGCGGGGAAGCCCGCAGGCGTCTGCAGGCAGTCCTCGAACGGGTGGGGGAACGGGTGCCCGTGGTGGTGAGCCGGCGCGATGCGGAGCGAGCCCTGGGAGCCCTTCAGGTCGCAGACGACCTGTGGGAGGTCTTCCGGCTGAGCCGGGCCCCCATCCGCTTCCTCTGCGCCTTCCTGCAGGAACTGATCACCCAAGGTCTGGTGCATCTAGAGGGCGTTCACCTGCGCCTCAGCCTGGAGGGGCTGGGGTGGGTCGGGTCCCTCGGAATCCCTCCGACCCAGGAGGCCGCCTGTTCCCGCTGTGGAGGACGGGGGGTGGAACTCGGAGTCCTCGGGGAGGAGGTCACGGAGCGCTTCCGGGCCATCGCCCGCCACCGACCACCCGCCCTCCAGGCCTTCGATCAGGGCTACGTTACGGAGGAGACCACCCTGGCCAGGGTGGCCTTTGCCCTGGATCGGGGGGACGTGCAGGGCAAGGAGATCTTCGTCCTGGGGGACGACGACCTGGTAAGCATCGCCCTGGCGCTCACCCACCAGCCCCGGCGGGTGGTGGCGGTGGACGTGGACGAGCGCATCGTGGGGTTCATCCGGGAGGTGGCGCGCCAGGAGGACCTGGGCATGGTGGAGGCCCACGTCTACGACGTGCGCTCTCCCCTCCCGGAGGCATGGCGGGCGCGCTTCGACACCTTCTTTACGGATCCCACGGAGAGCCTGCGGGGCTTCCGGACCTTCCTGGAGCGGGGTGTGGCCGCCCTCCATGGGGCGGGAGCCGCGGGGTACTTCGGCCTCACCCACGGGGAGTCCAGCCTCGAGAAGTGGGCCCGCATCCAGCGGATTCTGCTGGACCTGGGCGCGGTGATCACGGACATCCGGGACGGGTTCAACGCCTACGACAACTGGGACTACGTGGAAACCATGCGGGCTTGGCGGTGGCTTCCCGTGCGCACCCGGCCGGCACACCTGTGGTACTTCTCCGCCCTCTTCCGGATCGAGCTCCTCCATACGCCGTCGCTGGAGAACCTGCCTGTGGAGGGGAATCTCTTCGACGATGAGGAGGCGGCCACCACCTGAGGAATCGAAAACGCCCCGCGGAACCCACCACTAACCCTGGAAATTCAACCGTTCGTCGCCCGGGAGTGGAGCCTACCCGGGATCTGCCGCCATACTGGAGGCGGAGGTGTGTACCATGGTGGGGAAGTGCACGTGTGGCCGTGTGGTGCGGTGGATGGACGCTTGGACGTGCCAGGCCTGCGGTGCGCCGTGCTGTCCAGACTGTGCGTACCGCCCGGAAGCGACCATCTACTGTCAGGACTGCGCGGACCGCACTCCGTGGGCGGAGCCAGTGCTCGCGACCCACGCCAGCCTCCACGTTCCCGGATGGAGGATGCAGATGGAGGGGATTCGATGAGCCAAACGGTGGATCATCTCCGCAGGGAGGCGGAAGAGCTCGAACGTCGCTGGCGGACGGATCCCCGATGGCAGGGGATCCAGCGAAGCTACACCGCGGAGGACGTGGTACGGCTACGGGGATCCATCCGGGTGGAGTACACCCTGGCCCGCCGGGGAGCGGAGCGCCTGTGGGAGCTGCTGGAGAAGGAGGCGTTCGTGGCAGCCCTGGGGGCCCTCACGGGGATGCAGGCGGTCCAGATGGTGCGGGCGGGACTGCGGGCCATCTACGTGAGCGGGTGGCAGGTGGCCGCGGATGCCAATCTGGCCGGACAGGTCTACCCGGACCTGAGCCTGTATCCCGCCAACAGCGTGCCTGCCCTCGTGCGCCGCATCCAAAACGCCCTGCTGCGGGCGGACCAGATCGAATGGTCAGAAGGGCACTTGACCCGGGACTGGCTTGTGCCCATCGTGGCGGATGCGGAGGCGGGATTCGGAGGCCCCCTCCACGCCTTTGAACTCACCAAGGCCCTCATCGAGGCGGGCGCTGCGGGCGTCCACCTGGAGGATCAGCTGAGCGCTGAGAAGAAGTGCGGGCATCTGGGCGGAAAGGTCCTGGTCCCCACCCGGCAGTTCCTCCGAACCCTCACCGCGGCCCGCCTCGCCGCGGATGTCCTGGACGTGCCGACGGTGCTCATCGCCCGGACGGATGCCCTCTCCGCCCCCTTCCTGCTCAGCGACGCGGACCCCTACGACCACCCCTTCTTACTGGGCGAGCGGACGCCGGAAGGGTACTACCGGGTGCGGGGAGGGCTGGAGGCGGCCATCGCCCGGGGGCTGGCGTATGCGCCGTACGCGGACCTGCTGTGGTTCGAGACCTCTCGACCCGACCTGGAGGAGGCCCGGCGGTTCGCGGAGGCCATTCACGCCCGCTACCCGGGGAAACTCCTCGCGTACAACTGCTCTCCCAGCTTCAACTGGCGACGCCACCTGGATCCCGACACCATTGCACGCTTCCAGCGGGAGCTCGCAGCCATGGGCTACAGATTCCAGTTCGTCACCCTTGCAGGATTCCACGCCCTCTGTGCCAGCACCTTCGAGCTCGCCCGGGGGTACGCGGAGGAGGGCATGTCCGCCTACGTGCGGCTGCAGGAACGGGAGTTCGAGCTGGAGCGGCAGGGATACACCGCGGTGCGCCACCAGCGGGAGGCGGGCACCGGGTACTTCGATCTCGTGGCCCAGGTGATCGCCGGCGGGGAAGCCTCCACCCTGGCCTTACAGGGCTCCACGGAGGCGGAGCAGTTCGCGGGGGCTCCCCTACGGGTACGCCCCTGATCGGTCCCACCAAACAAAGGGCCGGGGATCCTTGGGATCCCCGGCCCTGCGGTTTAGCCCCGCGCGGCTAGAACTCCTCCTCCTGCATCCCCGGGGTGGGCGGCTTCTCCTTCTTCTTCTCCCGCTTCTCCACCACTAGGGCCTCCGTGGTGAGCAGGAGCCCTGCTACGGATGCAGCGTTCTGGAGCGCGAGCCGCACCACCTTGGTGGCGTCCACCACCCCGGCCTTCACCAGGTCCGTGAACTCTCCGGTGCGTACATCCAGGCCGAAGTTGCGGTCCGGGGTCTCCTTCACCCGCTCCACCACCAGGGACCCCTCCAACCCCGCATTCTCCGCGATCTGCCGGAGGGGTTCCTCCAGCGCCCGACGGACGATCTGGACGCCCACCGCCTCATCCCCCTCCAGCTGCAGCCGCTCCAGGGCCGGTAGGCACCGGATGAGGGCCACCCCACCGCCGGGCACGATGCCCTCCTCCACCGCGGCCTTGGTGGTGTTCACCGCGTCCTCGAAGCGCATTTTGCGCTCCTTCATCTCCGTCTCCGTGGCAGCCCCCACCCGGATCTGGGCCACCCCGCCCGACAGCTTCGCCAGCCGCTCCTGAAGCTTCTCCCGGTCGTAGTCCGAGGTGGTCTCCTCGATCTCCTTCTTGATCTGGGCGATGCGGCCCTTGATGTCCTCGGGCTTGCCCTTACCGCCGATGATGGTGGTGTCGTCCTTGGTGACCCGGACCTTCTCCGCCCGACCCAGCATGTCCACTTCCACACTCTCCAGCTTGACGCCGATGTCGTCCGAGATCACCCGGCCGCCCGTGAGGATGGCCATGTCCTGCAGCATGGCCTTCCGACGGTCCCCGTAGCCCGGAGCCTTCACCGCCACGCTGGGCAGCACCCCCCGCAGCTTATTGACCACCAGGGTGGCCAGGGCCTCTCCCTCCACGTCCTCCGCGATCACCACGAGGGGCTTGCCGAACCGGATGACCTTCTCCATCACGGGCACGATGTCCCGGGCGGCGCTGATCTTCTTCTCCGTGAGCAACAGGAAGGGCTCCTCCAGCACACATTCCATCTTGTCCGGATCCGTGATGAAGTAGGGGGAGATGTAGCCGCGGTCGAACTGCATCCCCTCCACCACTTCCACGGTGGTCTCTATGCCCTTGGACTCCTCGATGGTGATGACCCCATCCCTCCCCACTTTCTCCATGGCGTCCGCGATGATCTCCCCGATGCTGGGGTCATTGGCCGCGATCCCCGCCACGTGCGCGATGTCCTCTCGGTTCGTCACGGGCTGACTGAGGTTCTTGAGCTCCTGCACGCACACCTCTACCGCGGCGTCGATCCCCCGCTTGATGAGCATGGGGTTCCGACCCGCGGCCACGTTCTTCAATCCCTCCCGCACCATGGCCCATGCGAGCACCGTGGCCGTGGTGGTGCCGTCCCCGGCCTGGTCGTTGGTCCGGCTGGCCACCTCCTTCACCAGCTGTGCCCCCATGTTCTCGTAGGGGTCCTCCAGCTCGATCTCCTTCGCCACCGTCACCCCGTCCTTGGTGATGGTGGGGGACCCCCACTTCTTCTCCAGCACCACATTGCGCCCCTTAGGCCCCAGGGTCACTCGGACCGCGTTCGCCACCTTCTCCACCCCCCGCTCCAGGGCCCTCCGGGCCGTCTCCTCGTACAGCAAGAGCTTGGCCGGCATGCTCTCCCTCCTTTCCCCTGAGATCTCGGAACTCCAGGTTAGCACTCGCACCTGGAGAGTGCTAACCCCCCGGTTCTCCATTTTTGGGAGGCCGTGCGGGCGTTGCAAGTCGTTCTGTTAGAATTACCCGGGTGGGCAAGCCTGTGGGTGGGCCGCATCGGTTCCGGGAAGTGTGGGCCGCCCTGGGAGGGGTCGGTTTCCTCCTGGGGGTTCTGGTGGTGCTCCAGGTCCGCAGCGTCCGGGAGATCCGGCAGCAACGGGAGCTTCCCTCCCGCCGGGTGGAGGAACTGGCGGCGCTGGTAGCCCAGGCGGAGACCGCGCGAAAGGCCCTGGAGGCAGAGGTGGCTGACCTGCAGCGGCGGCTGCAGAACCACGAGACCCTGGTGGCAGAGGGAAGGGCCCTGGGAGCCGCGTTGGCACAGGAGTTGGAGCGGCAGCGGATGGTGCTGGGGCTCGTACCCGTACGGGGGCCCGGAATTGAGGTGCGCTTGGAGGCTGGGGCGCGTCCCCTCGTGGGCCTCCCGGGCGGGCAGGTGCAGGCAACGGAACTGGCAGGACTCGTGAACGAGCTGTGGGCCTCCGGGGCGGAGGCCGTGGCGGTGGGCGGGCGGCGGGTCCTGGCCCGGTCCGGGTTCCGGCAGTCGGGTCCGAGGATCCTGATAGACGGGGTTCCGCTCTCCCCTCCCTACGTGATTCAGGCGATCGGAGATGCCGCGCTCATGGAGGCGGCCCTCCGGACCCCCGGGGGGGTGGTGGAGGGCCTGCGGTCCGTGGGGATCGTGGTCCGGATCCGCCGGGTTCTCTTCCTGCGTCTTCCGGCCTATACGGGACCTCTGGGGACCCGGTGGGCCAAACCCGTGCCGTAGCCTGGACAGGGCGGAGGTCCGTTGCTACCATGGGGGTGGGCCGTTAGCTCAACTGGTAGAGCAGGGGACTCTTAATCCCAAGGTTGCAGGTTCGAGTCCTGCACGGCCCACCAGGGTTGGGATTTTCGGCCCCGCAGGGGTGAGGTTGGCCTGCGGGGCTTTGGTTTCGAGCTGGAGTCCAGAAAGCCGCGGGCGTGGCGGAACTGGCAGACGCGCCGGACTTAGGATCCGGTGGGATCTCCCGTGGGGGTTCGAGTCCCTCCGCCCGCACCACACAGGAGGAGCCGATGTTGAGGGTTGAGGTGCACCGCGAACCGGGAAGCCGGGCCGTGCTGGAGGTGGAAATCCCCCCGGAGCGGGTGGGGCGCGCCCTGGAGCGGGCGTTTGCCCGCCTGGGACGCTCCACTACGGTGCCAGGCTTCCGGCGGGGCAGGGCCCCTCGTTTCCTCCTGGAGCGGTATCTCGGGAAGCAGGTGGTGCAGGAAACGGCATTGGAGGAGCTGGTGCCGGAAGTCCTCCAGGAGGCGGTAACCCAGACCGGGATTCGGCCTATCACCCGCCCCCAGGTGGATGTGGAGGATCTGGTGGAAGGCCAGCCGCTCCGGCTGCGGGCTACGGTGGAGGTGGTCCCTGAGGTCCGGCCCATGGACTACCGATCCCTCCGGATTCCCCGACCGGAGTCCCAGGTGACGGAGGAAGAGGTGGACCGGACCTTGGAAACCATGCGGGCCCAGCTGGCGCAGCTGGTGGCGAAGGAGGGCCCCGCGGAGGTGGGGGACTTCGTCCTGGTCCGGGTGGAGGAGGCACCGGAAAGGGAGGCCCGGTTCGGACCAGGGAAGGAGTTGCTGGTGGAGGTGGGGGGGCAGGAGACCCCACAGGTCTTGGCGGAGGCCCTCCGGGGAGTCCAGGAAGGGCAGGTGGTAGAGGTCCCCTGGGATGGAGAGGGCGTCCTGAAGGTTGTAGTGGTTGGCGTGCGCCGCCGGGACCTCCCGCCCCTGGACGATGCCTTCGCGCGCCAGGTGAGCGACCACCAGACCCTGGAGGCCCTCCGGGAAGAGGTGCGTAAGAGGCTGGTGGAGGAAGCGGCCCGACGCGCGGCGGAGGAGTATGAGACAGAGGTCCTCCGGAGGGTGGTGGAGGGATCCGAGGTGGACCTTCCCAGCAGCCTTGTGCACGCGGAGGTCCACGCCCTCCTGGAGGAGTTGGTCGACCGGCTGCGGGCGAGGGGTCTGACCCTAGAGCGGTATCTGGCCCTCTCGGGGAAGACCCTGGAGCAGCTGCACGAGGAATACCGGCCGGTGGCGGAGCGGCGGGTGCGCGCCCGGCTCGTACTGGACCGGATCGCGGAACTCGAGCGTCTGGAGCCAACGGAGGAGGAGGTTCAGCGGGAGGTCGAGAACCTAGCGCAGGAGCTGGGTCAGGAGGTGGCGGAGGTGCGGAGATGGCTGGAGGCGGAGGGACGGGAATCCTCCCTCCGGTCCCGGCTGCGCCGGCGCAAGACCCTGGCCTTCCTCGTGGCCGTGGCGAGTGGAGCAGAGGAGAGTCCGTCCGGGGAGGAATCCGTATGACCCTGGTCCCCATTGTGGTGGAGCAGAGCGCGCGGGGGGAGCGCGCCTACGATATCTACTCGCGCCTGCTGAAGGACCGCATCGTGTTCGTGGGGGGAGCCATCGACGACGAGACCGCGAACCTGGTGATCGCACAGCTGCTGTTTTTGGCCTACGAGGACCCGCAGAAGGACATCCAGCTCTACATCAACAGCCCCGGGGGGTCCATCACCGCCGGGTTGGCCATCTACGACACCATGCAGCACATCCAGCCGGACGTGGCCACCATCTGCGTGGGGCTCGCGGCCTCCGCCGCGGCCCTGCTCCTGGCTGGGGGCACGAAGGGAAAGCGGGGGGCCCTGCCGTACTCCCGCATCATGATCCACCAGCCATGGGGGGGCGCCCAGGGCCAGGTCACGGACATCGAGATCCAGGCCCGGGAGTTTTTGGAGATGCGCCGGATCGTGAACGAGATCCTGAGCCGGCACACGGGCCAGCCGCTGGAGCGTATCGAGCGAGACACGGATCGGAACTTCTGGATGAGCGCTCAGAAGGCGAAAGAGTACGGGCTCATCGATCAGGTCATCGAACCACGACCGGAGAAGGTGGCGGCGTACGCGCGGGTGAACCAAACCGGCTGAAGACCGGAGGAGACCATGGCGAAGGGCTTCGGGGGCGGACGCATGTTCCGGTTCGGGGATGAACACGACCGGGTGAAGTGCTCCTTCTGTGGGAAGCCCCAGGAGCAGGTGCGCAAGCTGGTGGCGGGGCCCGGGGTGTACATCTGCGATGAGTGCATCGAGCTGTGCAACGAGATCCTGGAGGAGGAGCTGTACGGGGAGCCCGACGAGGTGGTCCCCCGCAGTCTTCCCAAACCCCAGGAGATCTACGAGGTCCTCTGCCAGTACGTGGTGGGACAGGAGCGGGCGAAGAAGGTGCTGGCGGTGGCCGTCTACAACCACTACAAACGCATCGGCCATCGCCGTCCCAACGATGTGGAGCTGCAGAAGAGCAACATCCTCCTCATCGGGCCCACGGGGTGCGGCAAGACCTACCTGGCCCAAACCCTGGCGAAGATCCTGGACGTCCCCTTCGCCATCGCGGATGCCACGAGCCTCACGGAGGCCGGATATGTGGGGGAGGACGTGGAGAACATCCTCCTCCGCCTTATCCAGGCCGCGGACTACGACGTGAAGCGCGCGGAGCGTGGAATCGTCTACATCGACGAGGTGGACAAGATCGCCCGCAAGTCCGAGAACCCCTCCATCACCCGGGATGTGAGCGGGGAGGGGGTTCAGCAGGCCCTCCTGAAGATCCTGGAAGGAACCGTAGCGAACGTCCCTCCGCAGGGTGGCCGCAAACACCCGCACCAGGAGTTCATCCAGATCGACACCACCAACATCCTCTTCATCTGCGGGGGGGCCTTCGAGGGCCTTGATAAGATCGTGGAGAGCCGGGTGCGTCGGGCCAGCATCGGCTTCGGGGCCAGAAGCGAGGCCCGGGCCCGGGATACCGGGGAGCTGCTGCGCCAGGTGATGCCACAGGATCTCCTGCGGTACGGCCTCATCCCGGAATTCATCGGTCGGCTCCCCATCGTGGTCACCCTGGACCCCCTCACGGAGGAGCAGCTGGTGCGCATCCTGGTGGAACCCAAAAACGCCTTGGTGCGTCAGTACCAGCGGATCCTGGAGATGGACGGGGTGGATCTGGTGTTCACGGAGGAGGCCCTGCGGGCCATCGCCCGGGAGGCCATGGCCCGCAATACGGGCGCCCGGGGGCTACGGACCATCATCGAGGACATCATGCTGGACGTGATGTACGAGATCCCCTCCCGTCCGGACGTGAAGCGGTGTCTGGTGACCCTAGAGGCGGTGGAGCGCCGGGTCCCACCGATCCTGATCACCGCGGCGGAGGCGAAGCGGTTGCCGAAGGAACGGCCTGCCTCCTAGCCGCGCGGTGGAATCTTCCCGCCCTCCCCTGCGTATACAGGGGTGAAGGCTCGAATCCGGTGGAGGGATCATGAGCGAGACACAGACGGTCTATCCGGCAGTCCTTCCCCTGCTCGCCCTGAAGGGGGTGGTGGTCCTCCCGCATGCATCCCTGGCCCTGGGCGTGGGACGGCCCAAGTCCATCCGGGCCCTGGAGCATGCCATGGAGGGCGAACGGCTGTTGCTGCTCGTGGCCCAGCGGGACGAGAACCTCGAGGATCCCAAGCCCGAGGACCTCTTCACCTGGGGGACCATCGCCCGGATCATCAACGTGGGCCGCCAGCCCGACGGCGTCCTGCAGGTGATGGTGGAGGGGCTGGTGCGGGCGAAGATCCTGGAGTTCGTCCGTACGGATCCCTACTTCGCCGTCCGGGCGGAGGCGGTGGAGGACGCCGCGGAGCGCACCGTGGAGATCGAGGCCCTCATGCGGGGGGTATCGGCGCAGTTCGAGCGGTACGCGCGGCTAAGCCGGTCCGTGCCCCCGGAGGCCTTCATGGCCATCATGGGGACGGAGGAGCCTGGGAAGCTCGCGGACCTGGTGGCTCAGCACCTCCCTCTCAAAGTGGAGGAGCGTCAGGGGCTCCTGGAGCTGGATCCCGCGGGTCGGCTTGACCTGCTCGCCCAGATCCTCCACCGGGAACTGGAGATCCTGGAGCTGGAGCGCAAGATTCAGAACCGGGTCCGCAAGTCCATGGAGCGCTCCCAGCGGGAGTACTACCTCAAAGAGCAGCTCAAGGCCATCCAGCAGGAGCTGGGGGAGCGGGACGAGCGGCAGGCGGAGGTCGAGGAGTACCGGAAGAAGATCGAGGCTGCAAACCTCCCCGACCACGTCCGGGAGAAGGCCCTGGAGGAGCTGAGCCGCCTGGAGAAGATGCCGCCCATGGTGGCGGAGGCGGTGGTGGTGCGCACCTACCTGGACTGGATCCTGGCCCTGCCCTGGAGCGTACGCACCGAAGACCGCCTGGACATCCAGGAGGCCCGCCGGATCCTGGACGAGGACCACTACGGACTGCGCAAGGCCAAGGACCGGATCGTGGAGTACCTGGCGGTGCGCAAGCTAAGCCCCGGAACCCGGGGGCCCATCCTCTGCTTCGTGGGCCCCCCTGGGGTCGGCAAGACCTCCCTGGGCAAGTCCATCGCCCGGGCCCTGGGCCGGAAGTTCGTGCGGGTGTCGTTGGGCGGGGTGCGGGACGAGGCGGAGATCCGGGGCCATCGCCGTACCTACGTGGGAGCGCTCCCGGGCCGGATCATCCAGGGCATGAAGATGGCGGGCAGCAAGAACCCCGTGTTCATGCTGGACGAGATCGACAAGCTGGGCCTGGACTTCCGGGGAGATCCGTCCGCGGCCCTCCTGGAAGCCCTGGACCCGGAGCAGAACCACGCCTTCAGCGACCACTACCTGGAGTTGCCCTTTGACCTCAGCGAAGTCATGTTCATCTGCACCGCGAACATCCTGGACACCATCCCGCCTGCCCTCCGGGACCGGATGGAGGTGATCCGCTTCCCCGGGTACATCGAGGAGGAGAAGCTGGCCATCGCCAAGCACTTCCTGGTGCCCAAGCAGTTGCGCGAGAACGGGCTTGCGGATCGGGGCCTGCGCTTCAGCGACGAGGCCATCCTGCGCATCATCCGGGAGTACACCCGGGAGGCCGGGGTCCGGAACCTGGAGCGGGAGATCGGCACCATCTGCCGGAAGGTGGCCACCCGGGTGGCCAGCGGGGACCCGAGGGCGCCCCGGCGCATCACCCACAAGGTCCTGCACCGCTACCTGGGTCCGCCTCGATTCCGCTACGGCGTGGCCGAGAAGCAGGACGAGGTGGGCGCGGCCACGGGATTGGTGTGGACGGAGGTGGGTGGGGACATCGTGACCGTGGAAGTAGTCCTGGTCAAGGGAAGTGGCAAACTGGTGCTCACCGGGCAGCTGGGGGACGTGATGAAGGAATCCGCCCAGGCCGCGGTGAGCTACGTACGGAGCAGGACCCGCTGGCTGGGAGCGGAGGAGGACTGGTACAGCAAGTACGACGTGCACATCCACGTGCCCGCGGGAGCCCAGCCCAAAGACGGCCCCTCCGCGGGCATCACCATGGCCACGGCCCTCGCCAGTGCCCTCACGGGCCGGCCCGTGCGCAAGGATGTGGCCATGACGGGGGAGATCACCCTCCGGGGGAAGGTCCTGCCCATCGGGGGGGTGAAGGAGAAGGTAATCGCCGCCCACCGGGCAGGGATCGAGACCGTGATCCTACCGAAGGAGAACGAGCGGGACCTCGTGGAGATCCCGGAGAACGTGCGGCGCCGGCTGCGCTTCAAGCTCGTGGAGCACATGGACGAGGTCCTCGAGACGGCGCTCCTGCCTGCCAAGGAGCGGATGGCGGTGCCGGAGGCTGCCCCGCCGCAGCCCGTGCGGGAAGTGCCCCGCATTCCCGCAGAGGCCCCTGCCCAGGTTCCCCCACCCCCGCCCCAGGCGTAGCCCGGGAGGCGGCCGTGCTTCGGGTCCTCTCCGGGGAGGATCTGCGGCGGGCCGTCTCTATGGCGGAGGCCATCGCCGCGGTACGGGAGGCCTTCGTGGCCCTGTGGAAGGGCCAGGTCCACGCCCCGCCGAGGATCCACCTGTCCACCCCATTCGGCGCTGCCCTGTACATGCCCGGGTTCGCGGAGGGAATCGGGCTTGGACTGAAGGCGGTCACCGTCTACCCGCAAAACCCCGGAGTGGGCCTTCCCACCCTTCACGCCGCCGTCCTCCTCCAGGACGTCTCCACCGGCCGACCCCTGGCGTTGCTGGAGGGTGCCACCCTCACTGCTCTCCGCACGGGGGCGGCCACAGGGGTTGCCACCGAACTCCTGGCGCGGCGGGAGCCCTCCGTGGTGGGCTTGATCGGGGCCGGGGTACAGGCCCGGACGCAGCTGGAGGCGGTGTGCGCGGTGCGGGAGATCACCCAGGTCCGGGTGTACGCCAGGGCTCCGGAGCATCGGGAGGTGTTCGCGGCCTGGGCGAGATCGCAGCCCTGGGTCCAGGGGGCCTCCGTGTTTCCGGCTGCGAGCGCGGAGGTTGCCGTGCGGGGCGCGGACATCGTGATCACCGCCACCACGAGCACCACCCCGGTCCTCCGAGCCGAAGACGTGGCCCCGGGTACCCACCTGAACGCCATCGGTACGTTCACCCCACAGGCCCGGGAGATCCCCGCAGAGCTCGTCGCCCGCAGCCGGGTGTTCGTGGAGAGCTTGGAGGTCGCCCGAGCCGAGGCGGGAGACCTCATCCTCGCCGCAGGGGAGACAAAGCTCGATTGGAGCACCGTCACGGAGCTCGGGGCGGTGGCCGCGGGAGCCCGGCCCGGGCGCAGAAAGCCGGAGGAGATCACCCTCTTTAAATCCGTGGGGCACGCGGTCCAGGACCTCGCAGTGGGGATGCTGGCCCTGCGCCGAGCGGAGGAGCGGGGGCTAGGTACGCTCCTCTCGTGGTGAGTTGCAGGCGAGCGGGGGGCTACCGCATAATCGAAGCCGGCGGACGCCGCCTCACCCGTGCGGGTGGGGCGGCGCTTTGCGCTGCGGAGGGAAGGATGGCCATCCAGGAGCTCCCGAAGGTCTACGAGCCCGGTCCCGTGGAGACGCGGCTGTACGCGGCGTGGAAGGCTGCCGGGTACTTCCGGGCCAGACCCGATCCCACCAGACCTCCCTGGGCGGTCATGATGCCGCTCCCGAACGTCACGGGGGAGCTGCACATCGGGCACGCCCTCAACAACACCCTGCAGGACATCCTCACCCGATTTCAGCGTATGCGGGGCCGCTGCGCCCTCTATCAGCCCGGTACAGACCACGCGGGGATCGCCACCCAGAACGTGGTGGAGCGGGAACTGGCCAAGGAGGGTCTGCGGCGGGAGGATCTGGGCCGGGAGGGGTTTGAGGAGCGGGTGTGGGCATGGGTCCGGAAATACGGGAGCATCATCTACGCGCAGCTGGAGCGGCTGGGCGTCTCCTGCGACTGGGATCGCAGGGTCTTCACCCTCGACCCGCCCTACTACGACGCGGTGCTGGAGGCCTTCGTGCGCCTCTACCGCAAGGGCCTCATCTACCGGGGCAAGCACATGGTGAACTGGTGCCCCCGCTGCCGCACCGCCATCTCCGACCTGGAGGTGGAGTATGAGGAGGTAGAAAGCCACCTCTGGTACGTGCGCTACCGGTCCGTACATAACGCTCCGGACGTGGTGGTGGCCACCCAGCGACCCGAGACCATCTTCGCGGACGTGGCGGTGGCGGTCCACCCGGATGATGAGCGGTACCGGGATCTGGTGGGGAAGGAGGTACTGGTACCCCTCGTGAACCGTCCGGTGCCCGTCATCGCAGATCGCCGGGTGGATCCCGCCCTTGGGACGGGCGCGGTGAAGATCACCCCGGGCCACGATCCCCTCGACTACGAGATCGGTCGGGACCACGGGCTTGCGGTCCTCGTGGCCCTGGACGAGGGCGGCCGCATGAACGAGCTGGCTCCGAAGTTCGTAGGGCTGGACCGGTTCGAGGCCCGCGGCCGGGTGGTCCGGGCCCTGGAGATGCAGGGATTGCTGGTGCGGACGGAGCCTTACCGAACCCGGGTAGGGAAGTGCGACCGGTGCCACACGGTGATCGAGCCCTACATCACGGATCAGTGGTTCCTGGATGTCCGGGACATGGCCCGGCGTACTGCGGAGGCCATCCAGGCGGGACGGGTGCGGTTCCACCCGGAACGGTGGACCCGGGTGGCCCTGGACTGGCTGGAGGGGATCCGTCCGTGGGTCATCAGCCGGCAGCTGTGGTGGGGCCACCGGATCCCCGTGTGGAACTGCACGGGCTGCGGAGACCAGGTGGCCTCGAAGGTGGAGCCGTTCGCGTGCGGGCAATGTGGCGGGAGGGCCTGGCAGCAGGATCCGGACGTGCTGGACACCTGGTTCAGCTCCGCCCTCTGGCCGCTCGCAACCCTGGGTTGGCCGCGGGAGACGGAGGACCTGCGCTACTTTTATCCCACGAGCGTCCTCATCACGGACCGGGGGATCATCTTCCTGTGGGTATGCCGCATGATCATGTTTGGGCTGGAGTTCCTGGATGAGGTGCCCTTCCGGGACGTGTACATCCACCCTACGGTGCACGACATCCACGGCCGCCGCATGAGCAAATCCTTGGGTACGGGCATCGATCCCATGGTGGTGATCGAGAAGTACGGCGCCGATGCCCTCCGGTTTGCCCTCACCTCCCGGTGTTCTGCGGCCCAGCAGGACATGCGCTTTGACGAGAAGATGATCGCGGACGTGCGCACCTTTGCGAACAAGATCTGGAACGCGGCCCGGTTCGTGCACCGGAACCTCGCCTCGGAGGACCCCACCCAGGTGGACCCTGCCTCCCTGCGCTACGGGATGCCGGAGGTATGGATCCTCAGCCGGATGGAGCGCACGATCCAGGCCGTGACCCGGGCCTACGAGACCTATGCGTTCGATGAGGCCGCCCGCACCCTCTACCGGTTCGTGTGGGACGAGTACTGCGACTGGTATCTGGAGATGAGCAAGGTGGATTTGGCGGCGGGGGGGGAAGCGGCGCGCACCGCCCGTTATGTGCTGTGGCACGTCCTCCTGGAGACCATGCGGCTGCTGCACCCCATTATGCCCTTCCTCACGGAGGAGGTGTTCCGGAGCCTGCCGCACCGGGGCGAGACCTTGATGCTGGGACCCTGGCCTCGCAGCGACCCGCGTCGCGTGCGGGAGGAGGTGGAGCGGAACATGGGGCTCTTTCAGGAGGCTGTGCGGGAGATCCGGAGCCTGCGGACGGACCTCGGCTTAGGGCCGCACCAGGGGGTGCATGTGCAGGTGTTTGCTCCCAGGGCGGAGCGGGAGCTGTTCGCCCAGCTGCAACCCTACCTCCAGTCCTTGGCCCGGGTGGAGCGTCTGGAGCTTCTGCCCGCTGACGCACCCCGGCCGCACCCCGCGGCCCTGGGCCTTGCGGGAGCCGTGGAGCTGTACATCCCCCTGGAGGCCCCGCAGAGTCAGGCCCTCTGGGATCGGGTGCACCGGGAACTGGACGTCCTCGTCCGGGAGCAGGAGCGGCTGGCCCGCAAGCTCCAGAACCCCGAGTTCCAGCAGAAGGCCCCCCCGGAGGTGGTGCGGGCGGAGGAGGAGAAACTGTGGGAGGCCCGCACCCGGGAGCAGAAGCTGCGCCGGTACCTGGATGCCCTACGGAAGGTGTGAGGAGGCGCGCATGTCCCGTGGGAGCGTGCAGTACGAGGTTCGAGAAGGGGTCGCCACCCTGACCCTGAACCGGCCCGAGGTCCACAACGCCCTCAACCGGCAGATGCTCGCAGACCTCCGGGCGGCCCTCCGTGCGGCGGAGCAGGATGCCCAGGTGCGCTGTCTGGTGCTGACGGGGGCTGGGAAGGCCTTCTGCGCGGGCCAGGACCTGGGAGAGCTGCAGGAACAGGATGTGCTGGACTACCTCCGGGAGCACGTCAACCCCCTGGTCCTGCACCTGCGGCGGATGGAAAAGCCGGTGCTGGCGGCGGTGAACGGGGTGGCCGCGGGGGCGGGGTGGAGCCTGGCTCTGGCGTGTGACCTCCGGATGGCCTCCGAGGACGCCCGATTCCTCACCGCCTTTGTCCAAGTGGGCCTGGTACCGGATGCGGGGACCACGTATTTCCTCCCCCGCCTGGTAGGTCTGGGCAGAACCTTTGAACTGTGCGCCCTCCCCGAGTCCCTCCGTGCAGAGGAGGCCTTGCGGTGGGGACTGGTGAACTGGGTGGTGCCCGCGGACGAGCTCCAGGATCGGGCAGGTGAAGTGGCACGCCGGCTCGCACGGGGTCCCACCCGTGCCTACGGTCTGCTGAAGCGGGCCCTGCTGCGCTCCCTCGATGGGGATCTCACCTCCGTTCTGGACTACGAGGCCATGCTGCAGAAGGTGGCCAGCCGAACGGAGGACTACCGGGAGGGCCTTCGGGCATTTTGGGAGAAGCGATCGCCGCACTTCACGGGCCGCTAGGAGCTGCGCATGCGGGATGTGGTGATCGTGGACGCGGTGCGCACCCCCATCGGGCGATACGGGGGCGCCCTGCGGGACGTACGGCCGGACGATCTCGCCGCGGTGGTGATCTCCGCCCTCCTCCAGCGGACGGGCGTGGATCCCGGTCGCGTGGACGACGTGATCCTGGGATGCGCCAATCAGGCGGGTGAAGACGGTCGGAACGTGGCCCGGATGGCCTTGCTGCAGGCGGGGCTTCCCCCAGAGGTTCCGGGCCAGACGGTAAACCGGTTGTGTGGGAGCGGGCTGCAGGCGGTGGTGAGTGCGTTTCACGCCATCCGGTGCGGGGAAGCGGATGTGGTCATCGCGGGCGGGGTGGAAAGTATGACCCGCGCGCCCTTCGTGGTGGCGAAATCCCAGGAGCCGTGGAGTCGTCGGTTCGAGGTCTACGACACCACCCTAGGACCTCGCTTCTCCAACCCGCGGCTGGTGGAGAAGTGGCCGGGCGTGGCCATGGCCCTGGGGGAGACCGCGGAGATCGTGGCGGAGCGGTACGGGATTACCCGGGAGGAGCAGGACCGATACGCGCTGGAGAGCCAGCGGCGGACAGCCCGTGCCCTTGCGGAGGGCCGATTCCGGGACGAGCTGGTGCCCGTGATCCTCCCCGGCAAGCAAGAGCCGGTGGTGGTGGACCAGGACGAGCACCCTCGCCCGGATGTCACCCTGGAGCGGCTCGCCGCCCTCCGTCCCGCCTTCCGCCGGGATGGAACCGTGACCGCGGGCAACAGCTCCGGGCTCAACGACGGAGCCGCGGCCCTGTTGCTCGTGGACGCCCGCACCTGCGCGAGGCTCCGGCCCATGGCCCGGATCGTGGCCAGCGCGGTAGCCGGTGTGGACCCCGCGGTCATGGGGCTCGGCCCCGTGCCCGCGGTACGCAAGGCCCTCCGGCGGGCGGGGCTGCGGCTGGAGGATGTGGATCTCGTGGAGCTCAACGAGGCGTTCGCCGCACAGGTGCTGGCGTGTGTGCGGGAGCTGGGATTGGATCTCGAACGGGTGAACTCCAACGGCGGGGCCATCGCCCTGGGACATCCGCTCGGATGTAGCGGGGCCCGCATCCTCACCACCCTGGTGTGGGAGCTGCGCCGCCGGCAGGCCCGATACGGGCTTGCCACCATGTGCATCGGGGTGGGGCAGGGGATCGCGGTGATTGTGGAACGGGTGGATGGAGTATAATGGGCGCGACTTGATCCGAAGGAGCGAGACCGTTGCGAGGATATCCCCTGCGCGTGTTGATCCTCCTGGCCCTCGTCCTCGGGGCATTTCAGGTGACCTTCCAACCCCTGGCGTGGGATGGGTGGAGACCCGTGCTCCATCCCCCGCGGCCCCACCTCCGGTTGGGCTTGGACCTGCAGGGCGGCACCCGCATCGTGCTGGAGGCCCAGCCACGTCCGGGTGTGCAGGTTACCCCGGACAAGGTGGACGCCGCCATGCGGGTCATCGAGCGCCGCATCGACGCCCTGGGGATCGCGGAGCCGCTCCTGCAGCGCCAGGGCGCGGACCGCATCATCGTGGAGTTCCCAGGGCTTCAGGACCCACAGCGGGCCAAGGAGCTCATCGGCCGCACGGCCCTGCTGGAGTTCGTGGACACGGACCACCAGAGCCTTCCGGAGGGCGCGGAGTGGCTTCCGGGCAACCGCCGGGTGCGGCTTCCCGATGGCCGCGTGGTCTCCCTCCCCAAGAAGGTGGTGGTGACGGGTGCGGACCTGCGGGACGCGCGGGCGGAGCTGGATCCGCAGGGATTGAACTGGGTGGTGCGCTTCCGGTTCGGAGGGGAGGGTGCAAAGAAGTTTGAGGAGCATACGGGCCGCAGCATCGGCGAGTACCTCACCATCGTCCTCGACAACCGGGTGATCAGTTCGCCCGTCATCCGGGCCCGGATCCCCGGGGAGGGGGTGATCGAGGGGAACTTCACCTCGGACCAGGCCCGGGACCTCGCCATCCTGCTGCGGGGGGGAGCCCTCCCCGTCCCCGTCCAGCCTGTGGAGGAGCGTACGGTGGGACCTACCCTGGGGCGGGACTCCATTGAGCGCAGCCTGCGGGCGGGATGGATCGCCGCGGCCATGGTGGTCCTCCTCCTGGTCTCCTACTACGGCCTTGGAGGGCTGCTGGCCTCCGTGGCTCTGGGGATCTACGCCCTCTCGGTCCTCGGCGTATTCACCGCACTGAGCGCCACCCTGACCCTGCCCGGCATCGCCGGCCTCATCCTGAGCCTGGGGATGGCGGTGGACGGCAACGTGATCATCTTCGAGAAGGTCAAAGAGGAGCTCCGGATGGGTAAGCCGTTGCGGACGGCCATCGCCACGGGCTGGCGGCGCGCCCTCGCAACCATCGTCGACAGCAACGCCACCACCTTGATCGGCGCCGCCGTGCTGCTGTGGCTGGGAAGCGGACCCATCCGGGGCTTCGCGGTCACCCTGGTGATCGGGGTTCTGGTGAGTGTGTTCACCGCGGTCTTCGTGACCCGCTGGCTGGTGGAGCTGTGCGTGGACACGGGGCTTGCAGGGTGGTTTGTGCGCATGGCGCGGTTGCCCCGCGTGGAGGCGGCGGCATGAAACGCTGGGATCTCATCGGACACCGCCGCTACCTGTACCTGGCCTCCCTGCTCGTCGTCCTCCTCGCGGGAGCGGCCCTGGCCGGCAACATGGCTGTGGGACGTCCGCCCCTCAACTGGGGTGTGGACTTCACGGGAGGAACCCTGCTCCTCCTGCGGTTCGAGGATCGCACCGTGACCACCGGCAGGGTGCGCTCCGTCCTAACCCCGCTCCGGCTTGGGGAGGCGATGATCCAGCAGACGCCGGGGACCGGCGATGTCTCGATTCGAACCAGATACCTGAGTGCCGCGGAGCGCAACCAGGTGCTGGGGGCCCTACGTCGTGGAGTGGGCCCGTTCATGGTGCTCAGCGTGGACGACGTGGGGCCCAAGATCGGCCGGGAGCTGCGCAACATCGCCATCCTCGGGGTGGTGATCGGCCTGATCCTCCAGGTGGTCTACGTGACGATCCGGTTCCGCTCCTGGCACTACGCCCTCGCCGCGGACGTGGCCCTGGTGCATGACGTACTGGTGGTCCTGGGGGCGTTTGCCCTCACCCGGGCCACGGTGGACAGCGCTTTTGTGGCGGTCCTCCTCACGGTGGTGGGCTACAGCATCAACGATACCATCGTGGTCTTCGACCGCATCCGGGAGAACCTCAACCTGCGCACCCGGGAGCCCTTCCCGGAACTCGTGAACCGCAGCATCCTGGAGTCCCTGGTGCGGTCCCTGGGGACCAGCGCCACCACCCTGCTTGCCATCGGAGCCGTGTACGTGTTCGGAGGGCCCACCATCCGAGACTTCGCCTTCGGCCTGTGCGTGGCGGTCCTCACGGGCGCCTACTCCTCCATCGGGGTTGCAAGCCCCCTTCTCGTGGACCTCGCGGTGCGGGGGGAGCGCATGGCCTTGGTCGCACCCGGGGCTCCGTCCAGCGCCCGGGCAGAGACGGTGGAGGCGGGATCCCGCCGTGGCCGCCGCACCTCTCGCGTTTGACCCGTTGCGCGGCCCGTGCTAGCATCCAAAGCACCGGATGCGGGTGTTCCTGGTGGCCCTCTCCGTGCTTGCCCTCCTCGCGGTGGGCGTGGTCCTTAGCAACCTGCAGACTACGGAGACGGTGTCCGTGCGGTGGGGCCCGTGGGTGGCCTTCCAGGGCCCCATCCCCAGCGCCATCGTGGCAGCCCTGTTCGTCGGGGCGGGCATCCTCGGCGTCCCCCTGTTGGTGAGCAACCTCCTGCTTCACGGCCGGGTGGGACGTCTGGAACGCCTGAGGCGAACCCCCACGGCCCTCTCAACGGAGCCTCTCCCAGGAGGCGATGCGGAGCCTACGCGCAAGCTCTGAGGGCTCCCCGCCTCCCTCCCGGTGGCGCCTCCCGGACCCGGATTCCCTCTGCCAGGTCCTCGCCCATCGGCTCGATTTGCCCCCCGTTCTCGTGCAGGTCCTCCTGCGACGGGGCTGCCGCACGGAGGAGGAGATCCGGGCTTTCCTGCGGGCGGATCTCCGGGACCTTCCCGATCCAGAACACATCCCCGGTATGGCGGAGGCGGCCTCCCTGGTGGAGGAGGCGACGGTGCGCAAGGACCCCATTGTGGTTTACGGGGACTATGACGCGGATGGGGTGTGTGCCTGTGCCGTCCTCGTGCGTGGCCTGCGGGCCATGGGCGCACGGGTGGCCCCGTATATCCCCCACCGCCTCCAGGAGGGGTACGGCCTCTCCGTCCAGGCCGTGGATCGCATCGTCGCAGGCGGTGCCCGCCTGCTCGTAGCGGTGGATTGCGGGATCACCGCGGTGGAGGAAGTCGCCCTCGCCCGCCGCCGGGGGATGCGGGTAGTGGTGTTGGATCACCACGAGCCTCCCCCCATCCTCCCCGCCGCGGATGCCCTGGTGGATCCCAAGCTGGGCACCGGATCCTTTCGGGAGTACTGCGCCGCCGGGCTCGCGTGGCTGCTCGTGCGACTCCTGGAATCCCGTGGGGGAACGGGAGGGGGAGAAGCCCTGGTGGAGCTCGCGGCCATCGGTACCCTGGCGGATATGGTTCCCCTGGTGGGCCCCAACCGGATGCTCGCCAAGGCGGGCCTCGCCCGGATGTCCACCACCTCCCTTCCGGGATTGCAGGCCCTCCTGCGGGCCGCGGGCTTAGCGGACCGCCTGACCGCGGACGACGTGGTGTGGCGCCTGGCGCCCCGGCTCAACGCGAGCGGCCGGCTGGAATCCGCCCAGCTCTCCCTGGATCTCCTCCTCACGGAGGATCCGGAAGAGGCAGCACGGCTGAGCGCGGAGCTGGAGGCCCTCAACCAGAGGCGCCAGCGGGTGCAGGACGAGGTGGTGGAGGATGCGGTGAAAGCCGCCCAGGCCTTGGATCCCCCGAACCGTGCCACACTGGTCCTGTGGGGACCCTGGCACCCGGGGGTGCTGGGGATCGCCGCGGGCAAGGTCCGGGAGACCTTCTACCGACCTACCATCCTGCTGAGCGTGGGGGAGAGGATCGCCCGGGGAAGCGGCCGCAGCATCCCGGAGGTGAACCTCGTGGAGGCCCTGCGGGCCTGTGCACCCTTGCTGGAGGCGTTCGGAGGGCACGCCCAGGCCGCGGGTGTAAGCCTTCTGACCGACCGCCTGGAGGCCTTCCGGGATCGGTTCGAGGAGGCGGTGCGGGCTTGGGTTCAGCCTCAGGACCTCCTCCCCACCGTGGACCTGGACGCGGAGCTCACGCTTGCGGAGCTCGACGACCGCTTCCTGGAGGCCCTCCGAATCCTAGAACCCCACGGGGTGGGGAACCCCCGTCCGGTGTTCGCCCTGCGCGGCCTCCGGGTACTGGAAAGCCGCCCTGTGGGGGCCAATGCCAGCCACCTGCGCCTTTGGCTTTCCGACGGCACCCGCCGCGTGGTGGGCATCGCCTTCGGGCTCGGGGACCGGGCGGAACGTCTTGCCCTTTCGGCCCCGCAGGTGGACGTGGCGGCCTCCGTGGAGCCGTCTTCCGGGCCAGATCGGAGTGCGGTCCAGCTGGTGGTTCAGGACCTGCGGCCCGCGCGGACCTCCTCGGTTCCCCCGGATACAGAGCGGATTCTGACGCGCCTGTTCGAGCGGGCCAGCGAGTACTGGGAACCCGACTGGGCAGGGGTGGAGCGGGCCTGCTCGTTCCAGCTGGAGCTCCGCGATGAGGCGGGGACGCCTAACCTGGTTGCCGGGCACATCCTCCGCTTCGTCCGAGAGCCGGACCATCCCACGGACCCGTACGCCGTCCGGGTGGAAACGGAGGATGGACGCTTCCTCGGTCGCCTTCCCTCGGAGGTGGCGGGCCGGATCGCCCCGGGCCTCGATCGAGGGGAATCCTATCGGGCCGTCGTGCTGGAGACGGGGTTGAATGGCGTGCGGATTCGGGTGGAGCGGGAGATCTGGGAATCCGGCCTTCGAGGGGAGGGGATGCTGGAGCTCCGGCTCCTGGAGGGGGAGCAACTCCCGGACCCGCTCCGGGGATGGCTGGACGCGACCCGGGAAGGAAGGGGAGTGCTGGTGGGAGGTCCGGGGCGAGGCCTGTGGAGGGCGCTGTTGGTGGGGGTGGCGGAGGAGGCGCGTGGGGGGAGGAGGGTAGTGTGTGCGTGGCCCACCCATGACCTCGCGGATATCCGGTGGGCGCAGTGGGAGCCGAAGCTTCGGGCCTGCGGGGTGCCCGCGGAATGCTGGCACGGGATACGTCCGCACCCCGCCGCGGCCCACGCGCCCGTGCTCTTCACCACCTTCTCCTACCTCCGCCGCCACCCGGGTCTGTTGAAGCCGCAGGACCTCCTGGTGGGAGAATCCGTGGTCCTGCCGGAGATGGTGCTCCGACACCCCGGTCCGGTGCGATGGAACCTGTGGTCCGCCCGGACAGATCCGCCTGCCGGATGGGTCCTGGAGTACTGGGGCGGGATGCGCTGGGAGGTGATCCTCGATGACTGCCGGGGTCGAGGGGGGCTGGAGCACTTGGTGGACCTCGTGCGCTCCGGAGAGCGGGTGGTGATCTTCGAGGCGGGTCCCCAGGAGGCGGTACGCACCGCGGAGATCCTGCAGGCCCATTTTCCGGAGGTGCGCGTCGCCTACGACCACCCGTTCCTCCCGCAGCCCCTCCGGAGGAGCCTGCACGCCCTGCTCTCCCTGGGCCGTCTGCAGGTCCTGGTGTGCTCGGGTCCCCCACCGGAGGAAGGGGGGACGCGGGTCGATCACGTGGTGTGGCGTGCCCCGCAGCCTCGGGCCCTCTTCCTGCTCCAGGCGGCGTGTGCCGCACCGGGCCGGGAGCGTGTTACACTGCACCTAGCCTTCGATGCCGAAGATGGAAGGCGGATCCGGGAGGCGTGGGAGGAGGTATACCCCTCGCGGAGAACCCTGGTGGAGGTGTACCGGCGGCTCCGGGCGGGGAAGCGGCCCGTGTCCTCCGCGCAGGGGCTCCCCACGGCGCTTGCCATCCTGCGGGAGCTTGGGGTGGTGGAGGAGCAAGGAGGAGAGTGGTCCATCCGTCCGGGACGGCAGCGGGCAGAGCTGGCGGTGTCCGCACGGTTTCTAGAGGGGGAGGAGATCCGACGGGCCCTGGAGCAGGGGATCCGGTGGATGCGGCGGGCGGGTGCCGTGGAGATCCTGGAAGGAGTGGCCGGTCCCGCCGCTCCTCCCGCGGGGTGAAGCGGAATGGCGCTTGAGGAGCTGAAGACGGAGCCCTCGCTGCCGCCGGAGATGCAGCGGGTTGTGGAGCGGGTTCGGGAAGCGAACCCACGGGCGGACCTCGCGCTGCTGCGGCGGGCCTACGCATTCGCCGTGGAGGCCCACGAGGGACAGTTCCGGCGGAGCGGCGAGCCCTACATCTACCACGCCCTCGCGGTGGCGGAGATTCTGGCCGGTTTGCGTCTGGACCCCGTGACCGTAGCCGCCGGGCTGTTGCACGACGTACCGGAGGATACCCGGCATACCCTGGAGGAGATCCGGCAGGAGTTCGGGGAGGAAATCGCTGCCCTGGTGGACGGAGTGACCAAGCTGGGCCGGATCCAGTGGAAGAGCCGGGAGGAGCGTCAGGCGGAGAACCTCCGGAAGATGCTCCTCGCCATGGCGAAGGATATCCGCATCATCCTCATCAAGTTGGCGGACCGGCTCCACAACCTGCGCACCATCGCCGCCATGCCCCCGGACCACCAGCGCCGTAAAGCCCAGGAGACCCTGGAGATCTACGCGCCGCTGGCGAAGCGTCTGGGGATCGGACAGGTACAGAACGAGCTGGAGGATCTCGCCTTCGCCATCCTGGAGCCGGAGGCGTACCGGGAGATCACGGAAGCCCTGCGGGAGGCTCAGACGCAGCAGGAGGAGATCCTGCGGAGCGTCCAGGAGGAGCTGTACCAGGAGCTGAACCGGGCGGGGATCCGGGTGGATCGCGCGAACATCACCGCGCGTCCCAAGCACGCCTACAGCATCTACCGGAAGCTGCAGCGGCCCGAGTACCAGGGGAAGGGCCTGAGCCGGATCTACGACCGTCTGGGAGTGCGGGTGATCGTGGACGAGGTGAAGGACTGCTATGCGGCCCTCGGGATCATCCATTCCCTGTGGCGGCCCATTCCCGGCGAGTTCGACGACTACATCGCAAACCCAAAGCCCAGCGGCTACCGGTCTCTGCACACCACCGTGCTCTACCGAGGCATGCCCCTGGAGGTGCAGATCCGTACCCATCAGATGCACCAGGAGGCGGAGTATGGGATCGCGGCCCACTGGCGGTACAAGGAGGGCCGCACGGTTCCCCGGGACCGCGCCTTTGAGGAGAAGCTGAGCTGGTTGCGGCAGCTCCTGGAGTGGCACCAGGAGATGCAGGACGCCCGGGAGTTCATGCGGTCCGTGAAGCTGGACCTCTTCCAGAACGAGGTCTTCGTCTTCACCCCAAAGGGCGATGTGATCGATCTGCCCAGGGGAGCCACTCCCGTGGACTTCGCATACCGCATCCACACGGACATCGGCCACCGCTGCGTGGGCGCCAAGGTGAACGGGCGCCTGGTTCCCCTGAGCTATCGGCTGCAGAGCGGGGACATCGTAGAGATCCTCACCTCGAAAACCTCTTCGGGGCCAAGCCGGGACTGGCTGGGGTTCGTGGTCACCAGCAATGCCCGCACCAAGATCCGGCAGTGGTTCCGCAAGCAGCAGCGGGAGGAGAACATCGCTCGAGGCCGGGAGCTGCTGGAGCGGGAGCTGCGCCGGCTGGGACTGCACGGGCAGCTGCTGAAAACAGAGCGGCTGCGCCAGGCCGTGGAGCGACTCCAGCTGCAGAGCGAGGAGGACATCTACGCGGCGCTGGGAACCGGTGACCTCACCCTGTTGCAGGTGGTGCAGGCCCTCCAGGGACCCGGGGTGCCGCCTACGGAGGTGCTTCCCGCGCCTGCCCCGACCGCCCCCCCGCCTGCACCGGCAGCCCGGGGGCTGCGGGTGCGGGGTGTGGACAACGTGCTCACCACCCTGGCCCGGTGCTGCATGCCCCTGCCGGGCGATGCGGTGGTGGGGTACATCACCCGGGGGAGAGGAGTGACCATCCACCGCCGCGACTGCCCCAACCTCCACCACCTCCGCCGGCAGCCCGAGCGGCTGCTGGAGGTGGAGTGGGAGCCGTCCGAGGACGGGACGTATCCCGTGGAACTCCAGATCGAGGCCCTGGATCGGGTGGGCCTTCTCAAGGACGTTCTGAGCGCGGTGGCGGACACCCGGACGAACGTCCGGAGCGTGAACGCCCGGGTGCGCCGGGACAAGGTGGGTGTCATCGACCTCGTCCTGGACATCCGCAACGTGGGCCAGCTCACCACGGTGATGCAGCGCATCAGCAAGGTGCCGGACGTCTACCGCGTGGAGCGGGTCCCCAGCTAACACCGCAGACGGAGGGAGGCATCGTGTCGGGGTTGCTTGCGGGGAAAAATGCCCTCGTGATGGGGGTGGCAAACCGGTGGAGCATCGCATGGGGAATCGCCCGCGCCCTCCATCGGGAGGGCGCCCGTTGCTTTCTCACCTATCTCGGAGAGCGGGAGGCGGACACGGTCCGCAGGCTTGCGGAGGAACTGGGAGGGGCGCGGGCCCTGGCGTGTGACGTCTCCCGGGAGGAGGACCTGGCCCGGCTGCAACAGACCCTGCGGGAGGATCCTGGGGAGCTCCACGTCCTCGTACACAGCATCGCCTACGCCCGCACCGAGGATCTGCGGGGCAGCTTCCTGGACACGAGCCGGGAGGGGTACCTGGTGGCCCAGGAGGTGAGTGCCTACTCGCTCGTGGCGTGCACCAGGGCCCTGGCACCGTTGATGCCCTCGGGCAGTAGTGTCCTGACCCTCACCTTTGCCGCCAGCTCCCGGGTGTACCCCAACTACAACGTGATGGCGCCCGCGAAAGCTGCCCTGGAGTGCATCGTGCGGTACCTGGCCTACGAGCTGGGGCCGCGGGGGATCCGGGTGAACGCCATCTCCGCGGGTCCCATCAGGACCGCTTCCGCCCGGGCCGTGGCAGGGTTCGCGGAGTTCCTTCGATCGTACGCGGAGCGCGCTCCCCTCCGCCGGGCCGTGGAGGCGGAGGACGTGGGGGACGTGGCGGTGTTCCTGGCCAGCGACCTGAGCCGGGTGGTTACGGGTCAGGTGCTGTTCGCGGACGCGGGCTACCACGTCCTGGGCATCTAGCCGGACCATGCGGGCGGTGGTACAGAGGGTTCTGAGGGGCGCGGTCCAGGTCCGGGAGGAACGCATTGCGGAGATCGGCCGAGGTCTGGTGGTGCTCGTGGGCGTGCACGTCCAGGACACAGAGGAGGACGCCCGGCGACTGGCCCGAAAGGTGGCGCAGCTGCGCATCTTCCCGGACGAAGCCGGGAAGCTGAACCGGTCCGTGCTGGAAGTGGGGGGCTCCGTGCTCTCCATCTCCCAGTTCACCCTGTACGGAGACGTGCGCAAGGGAAACCGCCCCAGCTTCGTGCTGGCGGCCCCACCGGATGTCGCACGACGACTGTACGATGCCTTCAACGAGGCCCTGCGGGCACTCGGTGTACCCGTGCGGACGGGCATGTTCGGCGCCGTAATGCAGGTGGAGATCTTCAACGACGGCCCCGTCACCATCCTGGTGGATACCGCGGAGCTGCGATCATGACGGAGGCACACCTGGTGCGCGAAACCCTGCGCCGGTACGGCCTGGAGGTCTCCCCCGAGGACGAAGCCCGGGCCGCGGAGCAGCTGCATGCGGTGCTGCGTCGCCTGGAACCCCTCGAGCGGATGGAGATCGTCGAGCCGCCCGCGGACCTGAAGTGGGCGGAGTTCGCCTGCGCGCCCCCCTCCGGGCTTGGGAGCACCGTGGAGTGGCTGGTGAACGCTCCTCCGCAACCTCCACAGGACCCCCTGCGGCTCTCCCTGGTGCAGGTGGCCCGGGCCGTCCGCCACCGGAGGATCTCCCCGCGGGAGGTTGTGGAGGCTGCCCTCCGGCGCATCGGGGAGATCAACCCGGCGCTGCGGGCCTTTCTCTCCGTGGACGCGGAAGGTGCCCTGCGGCGGGCCCAGGAGGCGGAGGAGGCGGCCGCGCGGGGGGCTTGGTGGGGGCCCCTGCACGGGATTCCCGTCGCCCTCAAGGACCTCATCGCGCAGGAGGGCGCCCCCTGGACCTGCGGCTCTCCGCTCCGCAGGGAAGTGGTGGCCTCGGAGGACGCCCCGGTCACGGCCCGGCTGCGGGAGGCGGGAGCCGTGTTCATGGGGAAGACCCACCTGCACGAGTGGGCTTATGGGGTGTCCAACGACAACCCCCACTTCGGCCCGGCCCGAAACCCCTGGGACCCCTCGCGCTCGCCCGGTGGTTCGAGCGGAGGAAGCGGGGTGGCGCTCGCCACCGGGTGCATCTACGGATCCCTGGGAACGGATACCGGAGGGTCCATCCGGATCCCCGCGGCTCTGTGTGGCGTCGTGGGGCTCAAGCCCACCTACGGGCTTCTGCCCACGCAGGGCGTCTACCCTCTCTCGTGGTCCCTGGACCACGTGGGACCTATGGCCCGCACCGTGGAGGACGTGGCCCTCCTCCTCGAGGTGCTGACCGGAATCCCCTGGGGGCGCAGCGCAAGGGTTCGTGGCCTCCGGGTGGGAATACTCCGGAGCTTCCTCGAGGAAGCGGTGGATACGGACGTGGCCCGCACGGTCGTGGCCGCCACGGAAACCCTCCGGCACCTGGGGGCGGAGGTGGCGGAGGTGCAGGTGGAGGGGTTGGAGGTGGCCTCCGCGGTGGCCACGGCCCTACTGATGGTGGAGGCGAGCACCGTCCATGTGCGGGCCCTGCGGGAAACCCCCTATGCCTACGGCCGGGACGTGCGGGAGCGGCTGCTGGTGGGGTTGGCCCTCGGGGGCGAGCGCTACGTGCGGGCGAGATCCGTACGCCGCGTCCTGATCCGCCGCTTCCTGCAGGAGGTGTTCTCCCGGGTGGACGTGCTCCTCGCTCCCACGGTCCCCGTACCCGCCCCACCCCTCGAGGAGGAGACCACCTTCCTCGCCGGGAAGCCGTACAACACCCGGGCCCTCCTCACCCGGTTCACCAATCCCTTCAACGCCTTGGGGTTCCCCGCCCTCTCCCTCCCGTGTGGGTTCGTGGCCGGTCTTCCGGTGGGGCTGCAGGTGGTGGCCCGTCCGTTCGGGGAGGCGATCCTCCTCCGGGTGGCCCGGGCCTATGAGCGGGCCCGCGGCCCAGCTCCCCTTCCCGCCTGGGCTTAAGGAAGCAACTAGGAGGCGGCTCTGCTGGAGCCCGTGGATCGGACGGGCGGGAGCTCGAGGATGGTGCGAAGCCCGGGAGGCGCCTGGACCACGAGGGGGATGGTGTTCACCGCGAGGGCGCAGGTGGCCACGTCCCCGTGGAGGCCCCCGGGGATCTCCACCTCCAGGGAAGGCTCACCCTGAATCACGATCCGATCCCCAGGGGTCAGACCCAGGGCGAGGGTGAGCTCCAGCCGGATGCGCTCCTCCCCGCCCACCAGTCCCCTAGCCACCTGGTGCACGCCCGCCACCCCCGGAACGCCGGAAAGACGTATGGGCTCCACGTGGTCCGCGATGAGCTCCAGAGGCCAGCCCAATGCCGCACCGATGAGGGCTACGGATTCCGCCAGACCCACGTGTCCCACCTTCCCCTCCGCGAGGGCGCTCCAGAACTCCTCCTCCGAAAGCCCAACCCCGGCCTTGCGCCGGAGGGCTTCCCGTCGCCGGGATACGTCCACCCGCCGCTCCACCCGGATGGACCCGACCGCCGCGCAGGCCGCGGTGAGCACCAAGGGGAGGAGGTCCATGACGAACCCGGGGTTCACACCTACTCCGGTCACCGTGACGCCCCGGGCACGGGCGGCCTCATCCAGCCGCTCCGCCTCCTGCGCGTGGTGGAACCAGGGATACACGAGCTCCTCACAGGTGGAGATCACGTTGGCACCCGCCCGCACCGCCTCCAGGATCTGGGGCACCACCTGAGCGAGGTGGGAGTGGGTGGCGTGGAGCACCACATCGGCACGCTCCGCGATGGCACCCTCCGCGCTCACCCGCACGCCGAGTTCGTCCATGCCCAGGAGTTCCCCCAGATCCCGTCCCACCTTCTCAGGCGCCACGTCCACGGCGCCCACCAGCTCCACATCCGGGCGCTCGAGGAGGATCCGGGCGATGCCGAGCCCGATGGAACCCAGTCCGTACTGCACCACCCGGAGCCGATTGCGCACCCACGCCTCCCGTAGGGTCTCAGGCCAGTATACCGCGCCGGAGAGGGGATACGCCGCGGCGCGGAGAAGGAAAGGGTGTGGCAGGGTTCGCCTTGTTAGCCCTGGGTGGAAACGCCCTCCTGCGGGGTGAAGGGGACGTCTCCGTGGAAGCGGAGCGGCGCACCCTGCGGGAGACCGCGGAACAGATTGCGGCCCTCACCGCCCAGGGCTGGAAGCTCCTCCTCACGCACGGGAACGGGCCTCAAGTGGGCTTCAACCTCCTGAGGTCGGAGGTGGCGGCGCGGGCGGGATTGCTGCCGCGACTTCCCCTGGATGTGCTCGACGCGCAGACCCAGGGCAGCATCGGATACCTCATCGCGGAAGCGTTGGAGCGTGCCTTCCAACGCCCGGGGTCGCGGCGGCCCGTGGCCGTGGTGGTGACCCGGGTGGTGGTGGATCCCCGGGATCCCGCCTTCGCCCACCCCACCAAGCCCGTGGGACCCTACTACTCCGAGGAGGAGGCCCTCTCCCTCAGGGAGCAAGCGGGCTGGGTGCTGGTGCGGCAGGAGCGGGGGTGGCGTCGCGTGGTTCCTTCCCCCAGACCCCTCGAGGTGATGGAGCTGGATGCCATCCGGTTGCTGCTCCAGGAGGGGTACCTGGTGATCGCGGCAGGAGGAGGTGGCATCCCGGTGATCCGGGAGCTGTCCGGCTCCCTGCGGGGCGTGGAGGCGGTGGTGGACAAGGACCTCACCTCCGCGCTGCTGGCGAGCGCGCTCTCCTGCGACCTCTTCCTCATCTCCACGGATGTGCCCGGCGTGGCCCTCCACTACCGAAAGCCCGGGGAGCGCTGGCTTGACCGATTGACGGCCTCCGAGGCCCGCCGCTACCTCGCGGAGGGCCACTTTCCACCCGGGAGCATGGGGCCGAAGATCGAAGCAGCTCTCCGGTACCTGGAGGCGGGCGGGAAGGGAGTGGTGATTGCCGCCACGGAGTCGGTGGTGCGGGCGGTGCAAGGAGAGGCAGGAACCCGCATCGTTCCGGACCCTTGAGCGCAACCCGGAGGAGATCCATACGGCTTTCCGCGCCCTCGGCCCCTAAAAATCCCCTCCCGCCACGTTCACTCCGTCGGAAGGATCGCAGGAGGTGCGCATGCTGGCGCAGGTCCTCTCTGCATCCGTGTTCGGACTGGAGGCTTATCCCGTAACGGTGCAGGTGGACGTGGCCACGGGACTCCCAGGGTTTACCATCGTAGGGCTTCCGGACGCCGCGGTCCAGGAGGCCAGGGAGCGGGTGCGGGCCGCCCTCAAGAACGCAAACTATGAGGTCCCGACCCGCCGCATCACCGTAAACCTGGCGCCCGCGGACGTACGCAAGGAGGGCTGCGGGTTCGACCTCCCCATGGCGGTGGGGATCCTCGTGGCCACGGGGCAGCTGCCACCGGAGGCAAGCCACGGAACCGCGCTGCTGGGCGAGCTGGGCCTGGATGGGAGCGTGCGGCCGGTGACCGGGGTACTCTCCGCGGCCCTCGTCGCGGCCCAGATGGGCCTGCGGCGCCTCCTGGTGCCCGCGGACAATGCCCTGGAGGCCGCCGTCGTTCCCAGGCTGGAGGTGTACGGGGTGTCCCACCTCCTGGAAGCCGCGCGGTTCTTAGCCGGCGAGGTGTCGCTGCGGCCCGTCCAGGGGAACGGGATGGAGGCGGAGGACCCAACGGACGAGGTGGACTTCGCGGAGATCCGGGGCCAGGAGCACGCCCGCAGAGCCTTGGAGATCGCGGCCGCGGGCGGGCACAACGTGCTGCTGGTGGGACCTCCGGGGTCCGGCAAGACCATGCTGGCCCGTCGGCTCAGCACCATCCTCCCGCCTTTGAACTGGGAGGAGGCTGTGGAGGTGACGCGGATCTACAGCGTGGCGGGCGTCCTGCCCCGTCAGGGAACCCTCATCCGGCGGCCGCCCTTCCGGGCCCCCCACCACACCGCGAGCGCCGCGGCGCTCCTCGGCGGCGGGACGGTTCCGAAACCCGGAGAGGCGAGCCTGGCGCACCGGGGCGTGTTGTTCCTGGACGAACTCCCGGAGTTCCACCGGGATGTGCTGGAGGCTCTGCGTCAGCCCATCGAGGAAGGCCGGGTCACCCTGGCCCGGGCCGCGGCCACCGTGACCTTTCCCGCGGCCTTCCTGCTGGTCTGCGCCATGAATCCGTGTCCCTGTGGGCATCTGGGCGACCGGGTGCGGGAGTGTACCTGTACGCCAGGTCAGGTGCGTCGCTACCAGTCCAAGGTCTCCGGGCCGCTCGTGGACCGCATCGATCTGCACGTGGAGGTTCCGCGGCTTCCGCCGCACGCCCTGCTGGAAGAGCAGCCTGGGGAGCCCTCCGCGGTCATCCGGGAGCGGGTGGTGCGGGCCCGCCGCATCCAGCAGGAGCGATTCCGAGGGGCCCCGTACCGGACGAATGCCCAGATGCCTCCCCGGGTGGTACGGAAGGTGTGCGGACTGGATGAGGTCGGGAAAGCGCTGCTGCGGACGGCCATCGAGCGCCTGGGACTCACGGCACGCGCGTACGACCGGATCCTCCGGGTGGCTCGCACCATCGCGGATCTGGAGGCTTCTGAGCGCATTACGCCCGCCCACCTCGCGGAGGCCATCCAGTACCGGGTGCTGGACCGCCGGGCGCGCTAGGAGGGAGCGGTGACGGATCGAGAGGCCTGCATCCTGCTCAACGCCGTGCCTGGAATCCCGCCCCGCACCAAGCACCGCCTTCTCGAGTCCCTGGGCTCCCCGGCGGCGGTCGTCCGGGCTCCTCGGGATGTGCTGGCGGAATTGGTCACGGAGCATTCCGCGGAACGGATCGCGGCCTTCTGCGCCGTCCGGGACCCGCAGACGCTCCGCAGGGAGGCGGAGGCCATGAGGGCGCGGCTGGTTACCCTGGTGGATCCCGACTACCCTCCCCTCCTCCGGTCACTCCCGGATCCGCCCCTGGCCTTGTACATCCGGGGAAACCTCCCCGAAGTTCCCCACGTGGCCGTGGTGGGAACCCGCCGACCCTCCGCGGACGGCGTGGAGGTGGGCCGCCGGCTCGCGGCAGACCTCGCGGCGGCCGGGGTCTGCGTGGTGAGCGGGCTTGCCCGGGGGATCGATGCCGCCGCACACCGGGGAGCTCTGGAAGCGGGGGGCCTGACCGTGGCCGTCCTCGGGTGCGGGATGGACCGGGTCTGGCCCGCGGAGCACGGGGAGCTCCTGGAGCAGGTGGCGACGCACGGCGCGGTCCTCTCCGAGTATCCACCGGGTACTCCACCCCTCCGGCATCACTTCCCCGCCCGCAATCGGATCCTCGCGGCTCTCAGCCGGGCCGTGGTGGTGGTGGAAGCCCGCGAGCGCAGCGGGGCCCTCCTCACCGCGGAATTCGCCCTGGACCTGGGGCGGGAGGTGTTCGCGGTGCCGGGGTGCGTGCTGAACCCCCGCAGCCGAGGGCCGCATCAGCTGCTGCGGGAGGGGGCGTACCTCGCGGAGTCCGCGGAGGACGTGCTTTCCGTCCTGGGAATTCCCCCGCGCAAGGGCCGAACCGCGGCACCGCTTTCCGAGGCGGAGGCCCCCCTGGTAGCCCTCCTGGAGGAGCCCTGTCACCTCGATGAGCTGGTGCGGGCCACGGGCCATTCTCCGGCCGCGGTGGCCGCCATTCTGGTGGCCCTAGAGGTCCGGGGGATCGTGCGCCGGCTGGCGGGCGGCCGGTACGTACGGACCTGTTAGCACTCCCGGAACCCGCAGTGGGTGCAGACCGTGCATCCGCCCACGTTCACGAGCTCCCACCGCTGACACCGGGGGCAGAGGTTTGCGGACTCCTGTGCTTCCCCGGAGGGCGGCAGGACGGGTTCTTCCGTCGTCTGTCGCACCCCGCGATCCTGAAGGTACTTCTTGAGGGCCAGGGCAAACGCGTCCGGGATACTGCGGACCCGCTCCGCCCCGTAGCCCAGCCACCGGGATCCGCCGATCCCCTCCAGCTGATCCACGATGAGCTGCAGCCGCTGCAGCCCGCTGCCGGGGCCCCGCAGCCGGAGAAGGATGCTGCACAGCCGGCCGATGGCCTCCGCATCCGCCTCCGCATCGCTCCCCGCTTTTCCCAGCCGGCCGAAGACCTCAAAGGGCTCCCCCGCGTGCTCCGTGATGGTGACGAAGGCGGTGCCGAAGGGGGTGGGAATGCGGTAGGTGGGCCCTTCCAGCCGCTCGGGCCGTTCCCGCAACAGCCCTTCCCCCTCCGCAGGCGCTTCCCGCACCCGCTCCACCAGCGCCCGCACCACCGCCTCGATCTGCTCCTCCGGCCGGTCCCCGCCCGTGGGGAGATCCGGCAGGACCTGCTTGGCTAGGATCCGCACCCGCTCCCGCAGGAGCATCACACCATCGCGCCTCGCCTCCTCCGGGGTTACCAGGATCCCTTCCCGGGACCCTTCCCGGTAAACGCTGACCCCCTTGAGGCCCATGCGCCAAGCATGGAGGTAAATGCGGGCTACGGTCTGCGGGGGCGTATCCCGGGGAAGGTTTATGGTGCTGCTGATGCTCTGGTCGATGTGGCGCTGTAGGGCCGCCTGCATCTCCACCCGGCGTAGGGGATCGATGCGATGCGCGGTGACGAAGTACGGGGGCAGTCGGTCCATGAGGTAGCTTTCCGGATCCTCCACCTCCTCCAGCTCCTGGGGATCGAGGCGTTGTCCTGCGACCGCGAGGTATCGGGTCACCACGGGATGGAGCACCCGGAAGCTCGGCTGCGAGAGGGACTCGCTGCGCCGCACATAGCTGAGGGCGAAGACGGGCTCGAGCCCGTTGCTCACTCCGGCCATGGCGGAGCCGCTTCCCACGGGCGGGATGGTGAGGAGGCTCACGTTCCGTAGCCCGTGTTTGCGGATCCCCTCCAGGATGTCCTCCGGGAAATCGCGGAAGAAGGGAGAACGGAGGTGCCGGTCCGGATCGAGGGCGGGAAAGGGGCCTTTCTCCCGCGCGAGGGCGATGCTGGCCCGGTAGGCGTGTTCTTTAATAAATCGCATGATCCGCTCCGCGAAGGCGATGCCCTCGTCGCTGTCGTACCGGAGCCCCAACAGGATGAGGGCATCCGCAAGGCCCGTGATCCCGAGCCCGATGCGGCGGGCCCGGAGGGAGGCTTCTTCCTGGTGCGGGAGGGCGTGTCGGCCCCGGTTGTAGTCGTGCACGTTGTCGAGCAACCGCACCCCTACCTCCACCGCCTTTCCCAGCTGTTCGAAGTCCAGCCGGGCCTGCGGAGTGAAGGAATCGCGCACGAACTGGGCCAGGTTGAGGGAGCCCAGATCGCAGGACCCCCCGTGCTCTAAGGGTTCTTCGCCGCAGGGGTTCGTGGTCACGGGCTCCATCCCCCCGTAGCAGGAGGTGCTCAGGCGCAGGACCGTGTCCCAGAACAGCACTCCGGGCTCCGCCCAGTCCCGGGCTCCCTGCACCAGCTCCTGCCACAGGTGCCGGGCCGGGATCACCCGTTCCATCCGGCCCACCTCGGGCCCCTCGAACCACAGGCGCCAGGGCTCGTCGCGTTCCACGGCTTGCAGGAAGGCGTCGCTGAGCCGCACACTGATGTTCGCGAACCGGACGCTCGTGAGGTCGCGCTTCACCCTGCAGAACTCCAGCACATCCGGGTGGTGGTCCGCGATGGTGATCATGAGGGCCCCGCGCCGGCCCGCCTGCCCGATGATGCCCGTGGTGAGGGAGAACAGCTCCATGAAGCTCACGGCACCCGTGCTCACCCGGGCCGCGTTGTGCACGGGAGCCCCTCGGGGCCGCAGGGGGGAGATGTCCGTGCCCACCCCGCCCCCACGGCTGAAGGTGCGGGCGCAGTTCTGCACCGCGGCGAAGATGGCCTCCAGGCTGTCGCCCTGGATGGCCTCCACATAGCAGTTGATGAGGGTGACCTTGCGGGGGTTGCCGGCCCCGTGTAGGATGCGGCCCCCGGGGAGGAACTTGAAGTCCTCCAGTAGCCAGTAGAAGGCCCGCTCCCAGGAGGCCCTCCGCTCGGGGTCCGGTTCCACGCGCGCCAGCTCCCGGGCCACCCGGGCCCACATCTGCTCGGGACGGGTCTCCAGGACGCGGTCCTCCAAGTCCCGCAGGGCATACTTTTCATAGAACACCAGAGCCCGGAGGAGGTCTCCCCCGAAGGCTTCCAGGGTCTCGGGCGGGAGCGAGCTTTCCGCCATTCCAGATCCATTGTACGCCGCCTCGCGGGTTGACGGCTGTGCTACCATGAGGCGCGAGCAGGGCTCCCGGAGGGGAGGGGAGGATTTGGCGAAGGCAAAGAGCCTGATCGTGGTAGAGTCGCCCGCGAAGGCGCGCACCTTGAAGAGGATGCTGGACCGGCGGTACGAAGTCCTGGCCTCCATGGGGCACGTGCGGGACCTCCCCAAATCCCGGCTCGGCGTGGACATCGCGGACGGCTTCCGGCCGCACTACATCGTGATCAAGGGCAAGGGACCCATCCTCCGGGAGCTGCGGGAGTTCGCCAGGCGCGCCAAGGCCGTCTACCTCGCCCAGGACCCCGATCGGGAGGGGGAGGCCATCAGCTGGCACCTCCAGCAGCTGCTGGAGGACGCGAACCGCAACATCCGCCGGATCGAGTTCCACGAGGTCACCCCGGAAGCGGTGCGAAGGGCCCTGGAGAACCCCCGGGACATCAATCTGAACCTGGTGGCGGCGCAGCAGGCCCGTCGGATCCTGGACCGGCTGGTGGGCTACAATCTGAGCCCGCTGCTGTGGCGCAAGGTGCGCAGCGGGCTCAGCGCGGGAAGGGTGCAGTCCGTGGCCCTGCGCTTGGTATGCGAGCGGGAGGCGGAGATCGAGGCCTTCGTGCCTCAGGAGTACTGGACCCTCTCCGCCCTTCTCCGTAGACCGCAGGACGCGGCTTCCTTCGAGGCCCGGCTCCACAGCCGCGGAGAGGAACGGGTGGAGCTCCCCAACGAGGAGGCGGTGCGTGCCGTCCTGGCGGAGCTGGAGGGAGCCACGTATCGGGTGGCGGAGGTCCGGCGGCGCGATCAGCAGCGGCATCCTGCCCCCCCCTTTACCACCAGCACCCTCCAGCAGGAGGCGCACCGCCGGCTCGGATACACCGCCGCCCGCACCATGGCCATCGCGCAGCAGCTCTATGAGGGGCTGGACCTGGGGGAGGAGGGGACCGTAGGCCTCATCACCTACATGCGCACGGACTCCGTGCGGGTGGCCGCGAGCGCGGTGGCGGAGGCACGGGCGTACATCCAGGAGCGGTATGGGCCGGAGTACGTTCCCCCAACCCCCCGCCGCTATGCGGCCAAACAGTCCGCGCAGGACGCGCACGAGGCCATCCGCCCCACCTCCGTCCGCCGTACCCCGGAGCGGGTGCGGCCGTACCTGCGGCCCGACCAGTTCAGGTTGTACAAGCTCGTGTGGGACCGGTTCGTGGCGAGCCAGATGTGCTCCGCGGTCTTCGATACCCTCTCCGTGGACATCACGGCGGGTCCCTACGTCTTCCGGGCCACGGGACAGCGGCTCAAATTCCCCGGGTTTTTGGTGGTGTACCGGGAGGATCAGGAGGAGGATGAGGGGAGTTGGCTTCCTGCCCTGGCGGTGGGGGAGGAACTGGAGCTGTTGGCGCTCCGCTCCCAGCAGCACTTCACCACCCCGCCCCCGCGCTACACGGAGGCTACCCTGGTGAAGGCCCTGGAGGAGAAGGGCATCGGGCGACCCTCCACCTATGCCCCCACCCTGGAGATCCTTAAGAAGCGAGGGTACGTGCGCACGGAGCAGAAGCGGCTGGTGCCAACCTCCCTGGGCCGGCTCGTGAATCAGCTGCTCACCACCCACTTCCCCAACGTGGTGGATGTGGAGTTCACCGCACGCCTCGAGAGCAGCCTGGACCGCATCGAGGAGGGTAAGGCAGACTGGGTGGGCGTGGTTCGTGCGTTCTACGAGCCCTTTGAACAGGACCTCCGGCGCGCGGAGCAGCACATCGAGGAGGTGGAGCTCCGTCCCGAACCCACGGGCGAGAGCTGTCCGCAGTGCGCGGCTCCCCTGGTGCGCAAGCAGGGCCGTTTCGGGGAGTTCATCGCGTGCACCCGGTACCCTGCGTGCACCTACACCCGGCCGGTGGGAATCGGGGTCCGGTGTCCCCGGTGCGGGGGGGAGATCGTGGAGCGCCGCAGCCGCCGCGGCCGCCTGTTCTACGGATGCGGGAACTACCCTGCCTGCACCTTCACCTCCTGGGACCGGCCCCAGGACGTACGGTGCCCTGTGTGTGGGTATCCCATGGCGGAGAAGAGGACCAGACGTGGTGAGGTGGAGCTGCGATGCCTCAACCCCGAGTGCGCCACCAGCGAGATCCCGTCCCGGACCCAGGAAACCACGATGGTTCGCTCCTAGCGACGGACATCGCCCGCTTCCTGGAAGCGCTTCACTCGGAACGGGGGATCTCCCCCCACACCTACCGGGCCTATGCCCGGGATCTCATGGAGGTGGCACGCTTTTTGCAGGAGGAAGGGGTTTCCCGCTGGGAGGATCTCTCGCCGGCCCTGCTGCGCCGCTACCTGGCGCGCAGAAGCCAGCGGGTCGCCCCCACCACCCTAGCCCGCCAGCTCAGCGCCCTGCGAGGGCTGTGCCGGTTCCTCGTCCGGGCGGGACGTCTTCCCGCCAATCCCGTGCGGGCCCTCCGGACGCCCCGGAGGGCCCGCCGCCTGCCCCGCTCCCTCACCCATGAGCAGATGCGGGCCCTGCTTGCCTCGCCCCCGCGCGGGGATCCCGTGGGCCTCCGGGACCGGGCCCTGCTGGAGGTGCTGTACGGAAGCGGGCTACGCGCCTCCGAGGTGGTGGGCCTCCGGGTACGGGACGTCGAGGAGGGGCGGGAACTGAGGGTTGTAGGCAAGGGGGGCAAGGAACGGGTGGTGATCCTCACGGAGGCTGCCCGGAGGAGTCTGGAGGCCTATCTCCGGCGAGGCCGACCGCAGCTGGTGCGGGGGCGGGATGTGGAGGCTCTGTTCACCAGCGTTCGGGGCCGGCCCCTCTCCGTGCGGGGGTTGCAGTACCTGGTGCAGCGCCTGGGGGCGCGCTTGCCCGGGCTCCGCGCCACCCCGCACACCTTCCGCCACACCTTCGCCACGCACCTGCTGGAGGGCGGGGCCGACCTCCGGGTGGTCCAGGAGCTGTTGGGCCACGCGAACCTGGCGACCACCCAGATCTACACCCACCTCTCCCGGGCCCGGCTGAAGGAGGTGTACGACCGATCGCATCCCAGGGCCTGAGGTTCTATGGGACGACCATCCTCGGCATCTGCCGCGGGGGAGAGGCCGCGGTGGCGGGTGATGGGCAGGTCACCCTCGGCGAGACCGTGCTCAAACATCGGGCGGTGAAGGTGCGGCGCGTGGGGGACCGGGTGCTCGCGGGGTTCGCGGGGAGTGCCGCGGATGGGCTCACCCTGTTCGAGAAGTTCGAGGCGAAGCTCCAGGAATACCGGGGCAATCTCCCGAGGGCCGCGGTGGAGCTGGCGAAGGAGTGGCGCACGGATCGGATTCTGCGGCGGTTGGAGGCCCTGCTGGTGGTCTGCGACCGGGAGCACCTCTTCGTCCTCTCCGGGGATGGCAACGTGGTGGAGCCCGATGATGGGATCGCGGCGGTCGGAAGCGGTGGGCCGTATGCACTCGCCGCGGCCCGGGCTCTGGCCCGGCACACAGGCCTCTCCGTGGCGGAGATCGCCCGGGAGGCCATGAGGATCGCGGCAGAGATCTGCATCTTCACGAACGCGGAGATCACTGTGGAGACCCTGCCGTGAGATCGGAGGACACCCTCCTGGAGTCCATGCGGGAGCTCACGCCCCGGCGAATCGTGGAGGAGCTGGACAAGTACATCGTGGGACAGCAGGCTGCCAAGCGGGCCGTGGCCGTCGCGCTCCGCAACCGGTACCGCCGGGCCCTCCTGCCGGAGCCCCTGCGGCGTGAGGTGATCCCCAAGAACATCCTCATGATCGGGCCCACGGGGGTGGGCAAGACCGAGATCGCCCGACGGCTGGCGCACCTGGTGCGGGCCCCCTTCGTGAAGGTGGAGGCCACCAAGTTCACCGAGGTGGGGTACGTGGGCCGCGACGTGGACGCCATCATCCGGGACTTGGTGGAGGTCTCCGTGCAGATGGTGCGCTCTGAGCGCCTCTCGACCGTTCAGGAAGAGGCTTGGCGTCTTGCGCAGGAGCGGATGCTGCACGTGCTGGCTCCGGATCCGCCGCGCCCGGGACCGCAGAACCCCTTCGAGGCCCTCTTCGGCGGGCGGGCCAGTGCAGGCTTAAGCGAGTCCTACGACCGGGAGCTGGAGGCCGCAAGGTCTCGCCGGGAGGCGCTGCGGCCGCGCCTTCTGCGGGGGGAGCTGGACCGGGAGGTGGTGGAGATCGAGGTGGAAGAGAGCGGGCTGCCGGTGGTGGAGATCATCGGGGCCCAGGGGGTGGAGGAGATGGGCATCAACGTACAGGACCTGCTGGGGGGGCTCCTGCCGAAGCGGCGCAAGCGTCGGCGCGTTACGGTGGCAGAAGGGTTGCGGGTCTTCGCCCAGGAGGAGGCCGCTAAGCTCATCGACCAGGAGGAGGTACAGCGGGAGGGTGTGCGGCGGGCCGAGGAACTCGGAATCGTGTTCATCGACGAGATCGACAAGATCGCAGGCTCCGGCACCCCGGTGGGGCCCGATGTGTCCCGGGAGGGCGTGCAGCGGGACCTGTTGCCCATCATCGAGGGCTGCACGGTCACCACGAAGTACGGGCCCGTACGTACGGACCATATCCTCTTCATCTGCGCGGGAGCCTTCCACACCAGTAAGCCCTCGGACCTCATCCCGGAGCTGCAGGGCCGGTTGCCCATCCGGGTGGAACTGGACCGGCTCACGGAGGAGGACTTCGTACGCATCCTTACGGAGCCGGAAAACGCCCTCCTCAAGCAGTACGCGGCCCTCATGCGAACGGAAGGGGTGGAGGTGATCTTCACGCCCGATGCGGTACGGGAGATGGCCCACATCGCCGCATGGATCAACGAGCAGACGGAGGACATCGGTGCCCGGCGGCTGCACACCGTGCTGGAGAAGGTCACGGAGGAGATCTCCTTCGCGGGCCCCGAAGGCCCTCGGGAGGTGGTCATCGACGCCCCGTATGTCCGGGCCCGCCTCGCGGACGTGCTGCAGGATCGGGATTTGAGCCGCTACATTCTTTAACTTGTGGTAAAATTGGGACGGGGCCCCCGAGGGATGCTCCCCTGGAGGAGGCTTGAAGGACGTACTCCTGGAGAGCGCGAGGCGGATCGCCCAGGCGATCGGCAGGGAAATTGGGCGTACAAGCGCCCAGGAAGTTCTGGCCATCCTTGGCGATGCCACCCGAAGTGCCGCGGTGCTCCTGGACGCGGAGGGTAAGGTCGTTGCCACCTGGGGACCCCTACCCCGTCCCCTGGAGGTGGAGGCGGGTCTACCTCCTGCCGCGGTGCAGGCTCTAGAGAGGCTCACGGAGCCTGCCGCGAACCTCCGTTCCGGTCCCCTCCTGGAAGCTCTGGAAGGAGGAGGCAAGGCGTTGCTCGCTTTTCCCCTGCAGGCCTCCGGCCGTCGGGTGGGAAGCCTCCTGCTGCTTCGGAAAGAGGCCTTCCAGCCAGAGGAGGAAGGGCTCGTGCAGTACGGGGCCGCGGTGCTGGCCCTCCACATGCTGGTGATGGAAAGCCGTGCCCTCCTCGAACCCCAGGCCGCGGAGCAAGTCCGGACCGCCTTGGGAGCCCTCTCCTACTCGGAGCTGGAGGCCATCCGTCACATCCTCCAGGAGCTGGGGGATGCCGAGGGCATCGTGGTCGCGAGCCGGGTGGCGGATCGGGCGGGCATCACGCGGTCCGTGATCGTGAACGCCCTGCGCAAGCTGGAGAGCGCCCGGGTCATCCAATCCCGTTCCCTAGGGATGAAGGGAACCTACATCAAGATCCTCAATCCTCTTCTGCGGGAGGAGCTGGAGCGCGGCCGGACCGGCCGCTAGAGGGCCGTTCGGGGGTCGGTACCGGGGCTCGTGCTTCCGGACCGGGGAGCGGTCTGGTATACTACCGCGGGCGTGGGCCTGCCCAGGGCCTGTGGTGTCCTCGGACGGAGCCCAGGGAAACCGAAAAATCCCCCGTGCACGTACGGGCGGAGGAGGTAGGAAGGCGGGATGTCGGTGGTGACCATGAAGCAGCTGTTGGAGGCGGGGGTCCACTTTGGGCATCAGACCCGTCGATGGAACCCCAAGATGGCCCGCTTTATCTTCACGGAGCGCAACGGGATCCACATCATCGATCTCCAGAAGACCCTGCCGCTTCTGGAAGAGGCCTATCGGTTCGTGCGCAGCGTCACCGCAGCCGGGGATCAGGTGCTGTTCGTGGGCACGAAAAAGCAGGCCCAGGACGCCATCCGGGAGGAGGCCACGCGGGCAGGTCAGCCCTACGTAAACCAGCGGTGGCTAGGAGGGTTGTTGACGAACTTCCAGACCATCCGCCGCCGGGTGGATCGGCTGCGGGAACTGGAGATGCGCAGGCACCTGGGAGAACTCGAGCTTCTGCCCAAGAAGGAGCAGGTGCGGGTTCTGGAGGAGCTGGAGCGGCTGGAGAAGTACCTGGGTGGGATTAAGAATATGCCCAAGCTCCCCGGTGCGGTGTACGTGGTGGACACCCGGAAGGAGCACATCGCGGTGGCAGAGGCGCGGAAGCTGCGCATCCCCATCGTAGCCATCGTGGACACCAACGCGGATCCGGATGAGGTGGATTACCCCATCCCCGGGAACGATGACGCCATCCGGGCCGTACGGCTTGTGACCACCAAGATGGCGGACGCATGCCTGGAGGGCATCGAGGAACGGCGCAAGCTCCTCGGGGAGGAGGCGGTGGCGGTGCCACCCGCGGTACCCGCGCCCGCCGAGGAACCCGTGCCGGTCGAGGGCCTGGAGGAGGAGCTGGAGACCTTCGATCTGGAGTCGGAGATGGAGGAAGCCTTTGATCTCGAGGAGGATGAAGACCTGTGAGCGAGAAGGACCGGGAAGTACCCGTGGAGGCCATCCGGGAGCTTCGGGCCCGTACGGGGGCCGGCGTGCTGGACTGCCGCAGGGCGCTCGTGGAAGCGGCGGGGGACCTGGAACGGGCCATCGAGATCCTGCGGGCCCGGGGACTTGCGGCCGCCGCCAGGCGGGCAGGACGTACCGCGGCTCAGGGCGTGGTGGATGCCTACATCCACGGGAACGGTGTGTTGGGAGTGCTCATCGAGGTGAACTGCGAGACGGACTTCGTGGCGCGTACGGAGGAGTTCCGGCGCTTGGTGCGGGACCTGGCCATGCAGGTGGCAGCCACGGACCCGAAGTACATCTCCCGGGACCAGATTCCTCCCGAGGAGCTGGAGCGGGAGCGTGAGATCGCCCGCAGCCAGCTCCAGGAGGCCATGGCGGGGAAACCCCCTCAGGCCCTGGAGCGGGCGGTGGAAGGGAAGGTGGAGAAGTGGATCGAGGGCGTGGTGCTCCTGGAGCAGCCCTTCATCCGGGATGAAAAGCGAAAGGTCTCGGACGTGATCGCGGAGGTGGTGGCGAAGACCGGGGAGAACATCGTGGTGCGGCGCTTCTGCCGGTTCCGGGTGGGGGAGGGTTTGTAGGGGCGAGCCTGCCATGGCGAACCTCCGCTACCGCCGCATCGTCCTGAAGCTGAGCGGAGAGGAGCTGAGCGGGAACGGCCGGGAGATCCTGGATCCCCGGGTGTTGGAACTGGTGGCGCGGGAGGTGAAGGCCGTCTGGGAGCTGGGAGTCCAGGTGGCCCTGGTGGTGGGCGGTGGGAACATCGTGCGGGGAGGGGAGCTGAGCCGCCGGCTGGGCATCGAGAAGGTCACCGCGGATTACATGGGCATGCTGGCCACGGTCATCAACGCCCTCGCCCTTCAGGAGATCCTGGAAGGGGAAGGGCTTGCCACCCGGGTGCAGACCGCCATCGCCATGCACGAGATCGCGGAGCCCTACATCCGGCGCCGGGCGATCCGGCACCTTGAAAAGGGACGGGTGGTGCTGTTCGCGGCAGGTACAGGGAACCCCTACTTCACTACGGACACCGCCGCGGCCCTGCGGGCCATCGAGATTGAGGCGGGAGCCGTGCTCATGGCCAAGAAGGGAGTGGCAGGGGTCTACGATAAGGACCCGGCGCGCTACCCCGACGCGGTGCTGCTGGACCGTCTCACTTACCTGGAGTTCCTCAACCGGGGGATCCAACAGGTGGTGGACGCCACCGCGGTATCCTTGTGTATGGACAACAACATGGATATCTGGGTGTTCCGGCTGACGGAGCCGGGCAACGTGGAGCGCATCGTGCGGGGCGAGCATGTGGGGACCCTGATCGGAGGGATGCTGTGATCCAGGAGGTCCTGGCGGACGCCCGGCAGCGGATGCAGAAGTCGGTGGAAGCTACCCGTCGGGAGCTCGCGGGGCTGCGCACGGGCCGGGCGCATCCGGGGCTGGTGGAGCACATCCGGGTCGAGTACTACGGTACCCCCGTTCCCCTGAACCAGCTGGCCACCATCACCGCTCCGGAACCGCGCCTGCTGGTCATTCAGCCCTGGGACAAATCCGCCCTGCGCAGCATCGAGAAAGCCCTCCTGCAGAGCGACCTCGGCCTCCATCCCACCTCGGATGGGAACGTCCTGCGGGTTCCCATCCCGCCCCTCACGGAGGAGCGCCGGCAGGATCTCGTGAAGCTGGCCCGGAAGCTGGCGGAGGAGGGACGTGTGGCCATCCGGAACATCCGGAGGGAGGCCAAGGAGACCATCGAGGAGCTGGAGGACGAGGGAGAGATCTCGGAGGATGAGGCCCGTCGTGCTCAGGAGGAACTCCAGAAGCTCACGGATCGGTTCATCGAGGAGATCGACGCCCTCCTCCAGCGCAAGGAGGCGGAGATCCTGGAGGTTTAGGTGCGGGACGTCGTGGGCTATCCCCTGGAGGAAGCGCGGGCACAGCTGGAGGCGGAAGGGTGGCGGGTGGAAGTCCAGCAGACCGCTCCTCCCCGGGCAGGACGGGGGACGGGTTCCCAGCGGGTGGTTCGCCAGCGGCTCCGGGACGGCGTGGTGGAGCTCGTGGTGAGCTGGGAGTGGTATGAACGGCTTTCCCCCTCCCCGCAAGGCCGCTGAGGTGTCCACCGCATCTCGCCCCGATCCGACCTCTGCCCCAGAAGCCGGATCCGTTCTCCGGAGCCTGGGGCTCGATCCCCGCCGCATTCCCCACCACGTGGCCATCATCATGGACGGAAACGGCCGATGGGCCATGGCCCGGGGGCTTGACCGGATCGAGGGGCACCGGGCCGGTCGGGAGGCCATCCGTCGTACGGTTCGGGCGGCGCGGGAGCTGGGGCTCCGGGTGCTGACCCTGTACGCCTTCAGCACGGAGAACTGGCGGCGTCCCCGGGAGGAGATCGAAGCCCTGTGTGCGCTCTATGAGCAGGTCCTGTGGGAGGAAACCCCGGAACTCGCCGTGCAGGGAGTCCAGATCCGCATCATCGGCGATCGCACCCGGTTTCCCCAAAGCCTCCAGGAGGCCATCCGGTTTGCGGAGGAGACCACCCGGAACAACCACGCCTTCGTGCTGGTGGGGGCGTTGAACTACGGAGGCCGGGCGGAAATCACGGGGGCGGTCCGGGAGATCGCCATGGCCATCGCCTCGGGTCGGCTCCGGCCCGAGGAGGTGGACGAGGCGGTGGTGGCTCGGCACCTCCAGACCCATCCCCTTCCGGATCCCGACCTCATCATCCGAACCGCGGGGGAGCGGCGGCTGAGCAACTTCCTCATCTGGCAGTGCGCGTACACGGAGCTGTACTTCACCCCCGTCCTGTGGCCGGAGTTCGACCGGGAGACTCTCATCGCCGCCATCCGGGACTACCAGCGGCGGGTGCGTCGGTACGGTGGCCTCGTCCCCGCGGAGTTCGACGGCGCTCCCGGCTCGGGATGCTAGGCCGAAGGCTCCTTACCGCTCTCACCGGCATTCCCATCATCGTGGTGGGGGTTTGGCTCGGGGGGGAGGTCCTGTTGGTCCTGGTGGCAGCCCTCATCGTGTTGGGGCTGTGGGAGTTCTACACTCTCGCGGACCTCGCGGGGTATGCGCCGAGCCGGATGGTAGGAGTCCTGGCGGGGGTGGCGCTCGCGGTTCTCGCATATCTGGGGGAGCGGCGGGGGGTCCTTGCGGTTCTCGCGGGAGTGGTGCTGTACGTCCTCTCCACGCAGCTCAGTCCGAACCGTGGCCGGGCTTTGGCCAACGCCGCGGGTACGGTCCTTGGGGTCCTGTACGTGGGCTATTTCGCCACCCACCTGCTGCTGCTCCGGCAGCTCCGACACGGGATGGCCTTCACCTTCCTCGTATTCGGGACCGTGTGGGCCACGGAGACGGCCGCCTACTTCGTGGGCCGGTGGCTGGGCCGGCGCAAGCTCCTCCCGCGGGTGAGCCCGAACAAGACCGTGGAGGGAGCGACCGCAGGCGTGGCGTGCGGGGTGCTGGGAGCACTGGCGGTGGGTGCGGGATTTGGGATCCCGCTCGGCGTGGCCGCGGTGGCCGGAGCCCTCTGCAGCACCGCGGCTGTGGCGGGAGACCTGTGGGAATCCGCCTTGAAACGGGAGGCCCAGGTGAAGGACTCGGGCACCATCCTTCCGGGGCACGGGGGATTCCTGGATCGGTTTGATGGCGTGCTCTTTGCGGCCGTGGTGGGCTACTACGTCTTCGCCACCTGGACGGGGGCCCTGTGAGGGCAAGGCGGGTGGTGATCCTGGGTTCCACCGGCTCCATCGGCCGCCAGGCCTTGAAGGTGGCCGAGGCGATCCCGGGCCGGGTGCAGATCACGGGGCTGGGAGCCCGGCGGGACGTGGAGGCCCTCGCAGAGCAGGTGCGCCGGTTTCAACCGGAGGCTGTGGCCCTGAGCGACCCGGGGGCCGCCCAGACCTTCCGGGCCCATGTGCCGGAGTTCCGGGGCGCTTTCCGAGGAGGGGAAGGGGCCCTGGAGTGGCTCGCCCGGTGGCCGGAAGCGGACCTCGTGCTCGTGGCCCTCAGCGGCATCGCGGGCCTACGCCCCACCCTGAGCGCCGTCGAAGCTGGGCACGACGTGGCGCTCGCCAACAAGGAAACCTTGGTGGCCGCAGGTCACCTGGTCCGCCGGGCTGTGGCGGCCAGGGGAGTCCGCCTGATCCCCGTGGACGGGGAGCACAGCGCCATCTTCCAGGTCTTGGAGGGGCGGGACCCCGGCACCGTGGCCCGGGTGGTGCTCACCGCTTCCGGGGGGCCCTTCCTGCGGCGGCCCCTCTCCTCCCTCCACGCCGTTACCCCGGAGGAGGCCTTGCAGCATCCCACCTGGCGGATGGGGCCCAAGGTCACCGTAGACAGCGCCACCCTCATGAATAAGGGTCTGGAGGTCATCGAGGCCCGGTGGCTGTTCGACCTCCCGCCAGACCGGATCCAGGTGGTGATCCACCCCCAGAGCGTGGTGCATGGGATGGTGGAGCTGGTGGACGGGACGGTCCTAGCGCATCTCAGCCCCCCGGATATGCGGCTTTTCATCCAGTACGCCTTCACCTACCCCGATCGGGCGGAGGTGTCGTATGCTCGAATGGACTGGAGCCGTCCTCAGGCGCTCACCTTTGAGCCGCCGGACCCCCGACGGTTTCCGTGCCTGAACTACGCGTATGAGGCCCTGGGACGGGGGGGAACGGCGCCCGCGGTGCTAAATGCGGCGAACGAGGTGGCGGTGGAGCGGTTCCTGAGGCGGGAGATAACGTTTGTGGAAATCCCGAAAGCGGTGCGGATGGCCCTGGATCTGCACGATCCTGTCCCGGATCCCACCCTGGAAGAGGTCCTGGAGGCGGACCGCTGGGCCCGGGCGTTGGTGAGGGGGCTTTGATGCCGATCCTGCTCGCGGTGTTCGCATTCGGGCTTATGATCCTGGCCCATGAGCTGGGGCACTTCCTCGTGGCCCGATGGGTAGGGGTGACGGTGCAGGGGTTCGCCATCGGGTTCGGCCCTTCCCTGGTTCGGTTCCGCCGGGGGGAGACCACCTACCGGATCAACCTCTTCCCCTTTGGGGGCTACGTGCGGTTGGCGGGCGAGGACTTCGAGGAGGAGGCGGGATCGGGCTCCTTCCGCTCGAAACGGGTGGGGCAGCGGATGCTGGTGGTCGCGGCTGGGCCCTTGATGAACTTCCTGCTGGCCTTGCTCCTGCTGGGGTCGGTGGTCACCGTGTGGGGGCTGCCCGTGGGGGTGACGAACGAGATCGCGGAGATCCGACCCGGATGGCCCGCGGAGCAGGCGGGGCTGCGGGTGAGAGATCGGATCGTGGCCATCAACGGGGAGGAGATCCGGAGTGGGGAGCAGATGGTCCAGACCATCCACCGAAGCCCGGGGCGCCCCCTGCGGATCCGGGTGGATCGGGAGGGGCGGGTGTTTGAGGTGACCGTCACGCCGAAGCTCGAGCCCCGGCTGCGGGTGGGCGCCATCGGCATCACGCCCGGAGTCCTCCGGCAGCGCCAGGCTCCCTTCTCCGCCCTCGTTTGGGCCACCGCTCAGACCGCGCGGTTCGCGCGGGACATCGTGGTGGGAGTGGTGCATCTGCTGGCCACCGGGAGCTTCCTGGAGGGGCTCGCGGGTCCCGTGGGCGCGGTCCGCCTGCTGGGGGACGCGGCCCGAACAGGATTCGATTCCTACCTCTTCATGACCGCCTTCCTCAGTGTGATGGTAGGCTTCTTCAACCTGCTTCCGGTTCCCGCTCTCGACGGAGGGCGGCTTGCCTTCCTGCTCGTGGAGGCGGTACGGCGCCGGGCGGTGGATCCCCGGCGGGAGGGGTACGTACACCTCGTGGGGTTCGCCCTGCTCCTTCTGCTCATCCTTGTGCTGACCTACCGGGACATTCTACGATGGGCTGGCGGCACTGGGTTCTAGTGGCCGAGGGGAGATGTGATCGAGACCCTGGAGGTCATCCTACGCCTCGGACTCGCGGTCCTGCTGGGCGGCGTCGTGGGCCTGGAGCGGGAGGCCCTGGAGAAACCCGCGGGCTTTCGCACCCACATCCTGGTCGCTCTGGGAGCCACCCTGTTCACCCTCATCAGCGGCTACGGGTTCCGAGGAAGCGGGGCGGATCCCACCCGCATCGCGGCAAACGTGGTGGTGGGCATCGGCTTTTTGGGCGCCGGAACCATCTGGCGCCACGGCGTAGGGGTTGGAGGGCTCACGACCGCGGCAAGCCTATGGACCGTGGCCGCCATCGGGATGGCGGTGGGGACCGGGTTGTACCTTCCCGCGGCCCTCGGCACCCTGGCGGTGGTGGCCATCCTCCATCTCTTCCCGCGGATTGATGCCCGCCTGCTGCGCCGGGGGAACACCGGGGTGCTCCACCTGGCCGTGCAGGACCGGCCCGGCCGGTTGGCGGAGCTGTTCGGCCTTCTCATGCGGCACCGGGCAACGGTCCTCGGTGCCGAGGTGGCTCAAGGCACGGACGGCCTCGTGCACCTGACCTTCACCGTTCGGACCCCTCCGGAGGTGGATCGGGCTCAACTGCTGGCCGCCCTCCTCGAGGCGGACGGCGTCCGTCAGGCCCGCTGGGGGGCCTCCTCGGGGGAGTTCCGGTGATTCCGCTCCGCGATAGCCTCCCCAGTCGACGGACCCCGATCACGATGCTCACCCTGCTCGTGACGAACATCCTGGTGTTCCTGTACACCGCGGGCCTGGAAAGTCCGTGGGAGATCCAGGCCTTCTTCGAGACGTACGGTCTCGTGCCCGCGAGGATCCTGGGCCCGGACCCCCCCTACTACACGCTCTTCACCTCCATGTTCCTCCACGGAGGATGGCTGCACCTGGCGGGGAACATGCTGTACCTCTGGATCTTCGGGAACAACGTGGAGGATGCCACGGGCCATGTGGGGTTCCTGGCGTTCTATGTGCTGTGTGGGCTTGCGGCCGCCTTCGCCCAGATCCTCATCCAGCCCACCTCCCGGGTGCCCATGGTGGGCGCGAGCGGGGCCATCGCGGGGGTGCTGGGCGGGTATCTCGTGCTCTATCCTCGGGCACGGATCCTGGCGCTGGTCCCCTTGGGGTTCTTCCTGCACCTGACGGAGGTCCCCGCCATCCTCTTCCTTCCCATGTGGTTCCTCCTGCAGCTGGTGTACGGGATCGCGTCCCTGGGCGTGCGGAGCGAGTTCGGCGGGGGCGTGGCCTTCTGGGCGCACATCGGCGGGTTCGTGGCGGGCTTGGTGTGCATCCGAGTGTTCGCCCGCCGCACCCGCAGACGGTGGTGAGCGAAGATCTCAGAGGCGGGAGGGAGGAAGATGAGGGATCGCATCCTCGTGGAGTCGCTTCCCGGTCCTCCGGTCTCCGAGCACCAGATGGAGCTCGTGGAGCGGAAGGGGGTCGGACATCCGGACTCCATCTGTGACGCCATCATGGAACAGATCTGCGTGGAGCTCTGCCGGGTGTATCTGGAGCGCACGGGCACCATCCTGCACCACAACATCGACAAGGCCCTTCTGGTGGCCGGGGAGGCGGAGGTCCGCCTGGGAGGAGGAGAGGTCCGGGAGCCCATGCGCCTGATCTTCGGCGATCGGGCCACCTTTCGGATCCAGGACGTGGAGATTCCCGTACACGAGATCGCCACCGCCACGGCCAAGCGGTGGATCCGGGAAAACCTCCGGTTTGTGGACCCCGACCGGCACGTGCGCTACGAGAGCCTCATCCGTCCAGGTTCCCCGGAGCTGGTGGACATCTTCCACCGGGAGGAGATAGGGGCCAACGATACCTCCGCGGCCGTAGGCTACGCTCCCCTCACCATTACGGAGCAGACGGTGCTGGAGGTGGAGCGCTACATGAACGGTCCGGAGTTCAAGCGGATCTTCCCGGAGGCGGGAGAGGACATCAAGGTCATGGGGGTCCGGACGGGGTCCACCCTGCACCTCACCGTGGCCGTGGCCTTCGTGGATCGGTTCGTGGACAGCGAGGCCACATACTTCCGGCGGAAGGCCCACATGCAGGAGACGGTCCTGGAGTTCGTCCGCAGCCGGTGTCCCCTGGAGGTGGAGCTCACCATCAACAACGCAGATCAGCCCGGTCGGGGCCTGGGAGGGATGTACCTCACCGTCACCGGCACCTCCGCGGAGGGTGGTGACAGCGGACAGGTGGGCCGTGGGAACAAGGTGAACGGGGTCATCGCCCTGAACCGCCCCATGGGCACGGAGGCGGCCGCGGGCAAGAACCCCGTCTCCCACGTGGGGAAGATCTACACCGTGCTGGCCCACCAGATGGCCCAGAGGGTACATGAGGAGGTACGGGGCGTCCGGGAGTGCTACGTGTGGCTCGCGAGCCAGATCGGGGAACCCATCCACCGTCCGCGGGTCGCCGCGGCTCAGGTGGTCTTTGCGCGGGGTGTGCAGAAGGAGCGGGCGTTCCGGCAGATCCGGGAGATCATGGAGCGGGAACTCCTCCGCCTCCCCCAGCTCGTGCAAGACCTGGTGGCGGGGAAGTACGCCATGCTGTGAGGGCGTTGACGGAGAGCCCGAGATTCCAGAGAATGGGGCTCCGGAGGTGAACAGAAGTGCCGCTCTACGAGTACCGCTGTACCCACTGCGGGCACCACTTTGAGCGCATCCAACCGGTGGGCGCTCCCCCGGAGCCATGTCCCGCCTGCGGCGCACCCAGCCGCAGGGCGTACGGATCCGTGGGCCTCGTGTTCCGCGGCTCCGGGTTCTACCGTACGGACTACGGGCGGCCCTCGGGTGGCAACGGGACGTCCGGAGCCGAGCCTAAGGAGAAAAAGGGGGAAAGGAAATCTGAGGGCGCGGCCACGGGGTCGGACGCGGACCGGTAAGGCCTCCCCCGGGCGCATGGAAGGTCTGGGGCGCACGGCCCTGCGCCGTGCGCCCTTCTTGCTCCTGCTTGCCCTGTTCCTCTGCGCGCCAGGCTACGCCGCCTCCCTGCAGGTGCAGGGAGAAGTGGGGTGGAAGGGGTGGGTGCGCCCCGGCTCCTGGCATCCCCTCCTCATCCTCCTGCGGTCGTCCGCATCCCTGGAGGGATGGGTGGTGGTGGAGATCTCCTCAGGTGCCCAGAGCCGAGTGCGCTACCGCCGGCCGATCCACCTTCCGGGCAATACCCCGAGGGTGTTCCACCTCACCCTCCCCCTCCTAGATCTCCGGGGGCCGGTGAGGATCTCCGTGGAGACGGAGGGCCGGACCGTCGCCCGCACCGTCGTGCGGATCTCCCCCCGGCGGGTAGCCCAGGGCTTGGTGGCGGTGGTGGACCGGGTGGGGCGGGGACCGGGCCGACTCGCGGAGCCCGGCCGGCGTGTGGCGATCGTGTTGCGGGAGCAGGATCTCCCGGAAAACCCCCTGGCCTATACCTCCCTGGATGCGCTCGCGATCCGGACCCTCGTGGAGGGGGACCTGAACCGGCGGCAGCGGGAGGCCCTCAGGGCCTGGGTCCTGCACGGGGGATGGATCCTGCTGGAGCGTGCTTTCCGTTCCTCCGGCCCTCTTGGGACCTGGCTGGTGGCGGCCGCGACATCTCCTGCGGGACTTGGACGGGTCGACTTCTGGGATCCCACGGGTGCGGAGCCGGACGGCACGGGGAAGAGGCCCCTCCGCCGGTCCGTAGAGTGGAGTCCGGAGGAGGTGGCCCGGCCGCGCCCGCCTTTTGGGCTCGTGGCCTGGGGGCTCGCGGGTGCATGGCTTGCGCTCTTTCTCGCGCTTCGCGCGGGTGCCCTGCGTCCGTGGGGGTGGGTTTGGATTCCCGTGGGGGTGGGCGTTGCGACGGCGGGACTTCTGCTCCTCGCCGGAGAGGTACGGCGCCAGGTGACCCTCCCGGATCGGGGATGGGTGACGGTGGTGGTGGAGGACGCGGCGTGGACGTATGGTTTCGGAAGTCACCGCTCCGCGTACGGCGGGCCCGTCATCGTAGATCTCCCCGCCAACTCCTCCGTGCTCCTCCAGGGCGTCTTTCCGGAAGCGGAAGTTGAGAAGGGGAACGGCGTCCGGGTACGCCTCCACCAGCAGCCTGCTCAACCCCTCTTGCTCCGGTGGGAGCGGGTTGGGGAAGGGGAACACACCGCGGGGGTAGACCGGCAGGGTCGCTGGTTGGAACTCCGGGGAGGCCACCTGGGGCGTTCCTGGCTCGTGTGGAACGGCCGGGCGATCGAGTTCCACAGCCTCCGGGAGGGCCGTACAGCCCTGGAAGCGGGGGCGTGGCGGCCCCTGGACGGAGCCCACCCCGGGATGCAGCTGGGGCGTCGGCTGGTTCCCGGCTGGGATGATATAATGAAATCCTACCCGGTGCTGCTGGGGGAATCGGGCGGCGGCTGGGTGGTTCTCGTGGCGGGCTGGCGATGATGGCGGTGGCACGGGGTGATCTCCGTGCCCGGCTCACGACCGCGAAGGGCGTGGCCGTACTCGCCATATGGCTCGCAGGTCTCCACCTCTTGGCCCTGTTCGGCACCACCCCGGATGGAACCGCGGATCATCCCACCCTTGCCGTGGCCTCCTGGGTTTTCCTCGCGGCGGTGGGCTTCCTGGGCGTGGCGGTGGGAAGCGGGGAGATCACGATCCCGGGCGAGAAAGGTCTACCGGATCTGGCCACCACATCCTTCTCCGCCCGCGACATCGCGGGCGGGAAGGCGCTCGCCGGACTCCTGTACTCCTCCCTCCTCTCCCTGCTGGCCTTACCCGTCCTCTCCTTCCTCGTAGGGCTGCGGGCCCTTCCGTGGGAGGCGGCCGCCTCCCAGGTGGCAGCGGTCGTCCCCGTGGGATGGGCCTTTGTCGGAGTCGGGACCTGGCTTGGGAGTGCGGTGGAGAACGACCTCCTCCGATCCCTCGCGGTGTGGACCGGGGTGGGGGGACTGGGCGCTTTCGCCCTGTGGGGAACGCTCTCTCCCCTCCAGGCCCTTCATCCCGCCGCTCCAGCGCTTTCGAGGTGCCTGTGGATCGGAGGGTGGACGGGGGCGGCTTTGGCACTGTTCTGGATCTGCGCCTGGCAGGTGGAGCGCCTCCGGAGGAACCCGTGAGCACTCAGGCATTCCAGACTCTGCACCAAGCCCGAAGCCGCATGGCGTGGCAGCGGGCCGTAAGCTTGGCCTGCGTGGTGAGCCTGGGCGGGCTCGGGTGGGGAATTGCCATGCGGGTCCTCTCCCTGGCGCTCCCGGTGGAGGTACCGCTCGGGTGGATCTTCGGAGGAAGTGTTCTCGCAGCCCTCTCAGGCCTCCTCGCAGGCCGCCTCCTCCTGGTCCCCCCGCTGTATCAGGCGGCCTACCTCCTGGACCAGGCCTGCGGGCTGGAGGACCGGCTGACCACCGCCCTGGGCATCGCCCTGGGCCGGGTTCGCTCCCGGTTCCGGGATCAGGTGCTGGAGGAGGCGACCCAGGCCCTTCTCCACGCGGATGCCCGCCGTGCCGTGCCCCTGCGGAGGGCCCTGGATCCCCGGATCCTCGTGCTGGCGGGAGGGCTGTTGGGCTGGGATCTGGTGCTGGGCGGTGCCACGCTGCCGGGGACCCCTGCGCGCCGGGCGCAGGAGCTCCTCCGGGCAGAAAGCCAACGGCTGGAGCAGAGGGTTGTGCGGATCGGACAGAGCGCACGGGCGCAACGGCTCTTGCGGGCCGCGGAGCAGGCGGAACGGGTACGGCAGGCGGCCCGCGCCCTGCGGCAGGAGCGGATGACGCGCCAGGGAGCGGTGGAGCGGTTGCGAGCGCTGGCGCGCCAGGTAGAGGGTGCCCGTCAGGCCGCGGAAGGTCTCCTCCGAGAGGAAGTCGGTACGCCTCGCCTGCCTACCCGGGAGGCCCTAGACCGGCACATTCAAGACCTGCAGGCCCTCCAGCATCGGTTGAGCACCGCCATCTCCCCTCAGGAGAAGCAAAGGGTGAAAGAGGCCCTGCGGGATTTAGCCTCTCGCCAGGACCTCCCCCCGTCCGTCCGGACCTCTCTGCGTAGGGCCCGCCAGGGCTTGCGACCATCGGATCAGGCCTCCGCCCTCCAGGCCCTGGAGCAGGCGCGGGAGGATCTCCAGGGGATGCAACGCCTGGCCTCGGAGGTGGAGGCCCTGCAGACGTTGGCGCGGGAGGTGGAGGCGACCGGGCAACGCATCCAGGCACCCGCGGAGACTCCCACCGCGGTGGAAGAGCGGGACATCGTGACGGGAGCCGCTCCCTTCTCCTCAGCCCCCGCGGGTTCCCGTCGAACCATCAAGCAGGACGGTCCGAGACCCGGGGCGCTTACGGAGGGGCCGAACGAGGGACTTCGGGCGGGACAGGGAAGCCTGCGGGAGAAGCTGGGGGAGCCCACGGAGCGGCTGGGGACCGGGCTTAGGCGGGAGCTCCTTCGAGGGGTCCCCGGGGGGGGAAGGCCGACCCTCGTGGAGGTCCAGGGAGCAGGCGTGCGGAGCCAACCTCGGACCGTCCCCACGCACGTCCCCCTCGTGGTGGTGTCGCGGTCGGACGAGGCCATGGCGCGTGAGCGGATTCCCGCGCCGTATCGGGACCTGGTGCGGCGGTACTTCCTGGAGCTCGGACACCGGAGGGACTAGGGTGGAGATCCACGAGTTCCAGCACCTCTACCGGAGGATCCGGGCGGAGATCGGGAAGGTGATGGTGGGATACGAGGAGCTGGTGGATCTGGTCTTGGTAGCCCTGTTTGCGGGAGGCCACGTGCTCCTCGAGGGGGTTCCGGGGGTGGGCAAGACGCTGCTGGTGAAGACCGTGGCCCGCGTGCTGAACCTGCGGTTCTCACGGATTCAGTTTACCCCGGACCTCATGCCCGCGGATATCGTGGGAACCAACGTCCTCGTGACAGACGAGGACGGCCGGCGGCACTTTGCCTTCCAGCCCGGCCCCGTGTTCAGCCAGCTGGTGCTCGCGGACGAGATCAACCGGGCTACGCCCAAAACCCAGTCTGCCCTGCTGGAGGCCATGCAGGAACTGGCGGTGACCGTCTTCGGGGTCTCCTATCCCCTGGAGCGCCCCTTCTTTGTGCTCGCTACGCAGAACCCCATCGAGATGGAGGGAACCTACCCGCTCCCCGAGGCCCAGCTGGACCGGTTCTTCTTCAAACTCCGCGTCCCCTATCCGGACGTGCCGTCGCTGGTGGAGATCCTGGACCGCACCACCGGGGCGGTGTTTCCGAAGGCGGAGCCCGTGGTGGACAGCGCCACCGTCCTCGCCATGCAGGCGTTGGTACGGGAGGTGGCGGTAGCTCCGCACCTGCTCGGGTACGTAGCACGCCTCGTGGAAGCCACCCACCCAGGAAGCCCCCGCTGCTGTGCCCTCGTCTCCAGGTTCGTGCGGTACGGCAGCAGTCCCCGAGGGGCCCAGGCCATCCTCTTAGGGGCGAAGGTGCGGGCCCTGGTGGCGGGGAGGGCGCACGTGAGTGCGGAGGACATCCGGTCCGTGGTGCTCCCTGCCCTCCGACATCGGATCCTCCTGAACTTTGAGGGCGAGGCGGAGGGAGTGGATCCTGACCGGATCCTGCGGGATGTCCTGGCCCACACCCCCGAGCTCGAGCCTACAGAGCCCCTCCCGGCGCCGTGAGCTCCATGCTGCTGGATCCGGACTTCCTCCGCGAGCTGGAACGCCTCACGCTCCTCGTGCGCCGCCGGGTCCACAGCCGATCCGGAGGAGACCGGCCCAGCACGCTCATGGGCCGCGGGGTGGAGTTCGCGGACTACCGCTCCTACCAGGTGGGCGACGATTACCGGTTTGTGGATTGGAACGCCTACGCACGCCTGGACCGGCTGTTCGTGAAGCTCACCACCACGGAGGAAGACCTGGATGTCCACCTCCTCCTGGACGCGAGCGCGTCCATGGGGTTCGGGGATCCGACCAAGCTGGACTACGCGAAGCGGCTGGCGGCTGCTCTGGGCTATGTCTCCCTAGTGAACCTCGAGCGGGTGGGCGTGGTGGTCCTGCAGGGCCCCCGCGTCCAGGTACTTCCGCCCCGCCGGGGCCGGACATCCGCACACACCCTCTTCTCCTTCCTGGAGCAGATTCGGCCGGAGGGCCCCACCACCTTGGCCTCCGCCCTCGCGGACTACACCGCCCGGACCCGGCGGCGGGGTGTGGCGATCCTGCTCACGGATCTTCTGGATCCCGCGGGCTACGAGGAGGTGCTTCGGCGGCTCCACTACGGGCGGTTCGAGACGTTCCTCGTTCAGGTCCTCAGCGAGGAAGAGCTCTTCCCTCCCCTCAGGGGGGAGCTCCGACTGGTGGACGCGGAGACGGGATCCGCCCTGGAGTGGACGAGTTCCCGGGAAGCCCTGGAGGCCTTCGCCCGAGCCCGCGACGGGTTTCTGGAGGGGTGCCGGCAGTTCTGCCTCCGGCACGGAATCGTCTACCTTCGCACCACCACCCGTGTGCCGGTGCAGGACCTGGTGCTCCGTTACATGCGGGCCGCAGGGCTGGTGCGGGGATGACGCTAGAAAACCCCACGGCCCTCTGGTGGCTGGTGAGCATCCCTTTCCTGGTGCTCCTGTACTTCCTGCGGACTCGACGCACGGAAGTGGTGGTCCCGAGTCTCCTCCTCTGGCAACGGGCAGCCCGGGACCTCCAGGTACGCCGCCCGGTCCGGCGACTGGAGCGCAACCTTCTCTTGCTCCTGCAGATCCTTGCGGTCTGCGCCGCCTCCCTCGCCCTCGCACGGCCCCACCTCCTCCTCCCCGGCGGCGTGGGCACGGATGTGGCGGTGGTGGTGGATGTCTCCCTGAACATGCAGGCCCGGGACCTCGTGCCCAGCCGGTTCGAGGCGGCCCGCCGCGCGGCCCAAGCGCTGCTGGCACGGGTGGGGCCCGGCCATTCCGCGGCCCTTATTGGGGCCGCCCGCACGCCCCGCCTGATCCGTCCGCTCGGCCCTCCCGCCGAGGCCCTGCGGGCCCTCCGGGAGCTGGAGCCCACGGACGGGCCTGCGGACCTAGCAGGCGCGGTTCGGTTGGCGCGCGCTCTCACCCGCCCGGGCCGCCCCATGGGAGTCCACGTGTTCTCGGATCGGTCCGTTCCCGGAACCACCACGCACCTCTTCAGGGGCACTGCCCGCAACGTGGGGCTCACCCAGCTCCTCGCCTATCCCCACGAGCCTGGCCGGCTTCGGGTTGTCCTCCGGGTGCGAAACGATACCCTCACCCCTCTCCACGTCCCCTTGGTAATCCAGGTGGATGGGAGGGAGGTGGCGCGCTCCCAGGTGTCCCTCCCTCCCTCGGGGGAGCGGGGAATGCGCTTCGAGGTCCCTCAGGGGGAGGTGGTGGAGGGCGTCTTGCTCGCCCAGGACGACCTGCCCGCGGATGACCGGCGAGTAACCCTAGGACGTCGCTCCCTCCCCACGGTGCTAGTGGTGAGCCGCTCCCCCACATTTCTCCTAGAAGCCCTTCGGGCCATAGGGGTGCGGGAGGTGGCGCGCAGCGAATCCCCGGATCCGCACCAGTGGTCTCCCTCCGACGTGGTCGTCGTGGACCGCCTTCCCGTGCGGGAGCTCCCGTCTGGAGGGGCGCTCGTGATCCGTACCGTCCCGCACAACCTTCCGGTCCAGGCAAGGGGAGTTGTTCCGGAGCCGCGGGTGATCCGGTTCCACCGGACGCACCCCCTCCTTCGCTTCGTGGATCTCTCGGGGCTACAGATTCGGGATGCCTTGCTCCTGGAAACCCGGGCGGGAGAGGTCTTGGTGGAGGGAGGCTCCCCACTGGTGTGGGGGTATGAATCGGGAACCCACCGGGTGGTGCTCCTCGCCTTCGATCTAGAGGGGTCTGACTTCGGCCTGCGGCCCGCATTTCCCATCTTCCTAGCCAATGTCCTGGACTGGTTGGCAGGTCGGTCCGTGGTGCAGGCGGGGGAGGAGCTCACCCTTCCCGCGGGACCGCACCGGGAGGCGTGGCTGGAGGGCCCTGGGGGGTCCGTACGGCTGCAGGCCACCGCCGGCGTGTTCCATACCCCGCCTTTAGATCGCGCGGGCGTTTACCGGCTGCGGGTAGCCTCCGGAGAGGTGCGCACCATCGCGGTGCAGCCCGCGGCAGGGGAAGAACTCCCTGTGGCCCCCAGTGCCACCTCCGGCGCCGCCGGATCCGGGGAAGCCCACGCGGCAGGCCGCGACCTCTCCCGGGGATTCCTGTGGGTCCTCCTCGCCCTCTTGGTAGGGGAGTGGGGGCTCTTCTTACGGCAGCGGGGCCGGAGGCCCACGGTTTCGGGGAGGCCATCTTGATCCGCTTCTCCTTTCCCCCTGCCCTCCTCCTACTCCTCCTCCTCCCCTTCCTGTGGCGGGCTTCCCGCCCCTTCCGGGTCGGACTCGCCCTCCTCCTGCGGACGGTGGCCCTGGGATTGGTGGTGCTTGCCCTTGCAGGGATGCAGCTCCTCCTCCCCGGGGGATCGCTCTCCGTGGTGTTCGTCCTGGACCGATCCGACAGCGTTCCTCCGGAGGAAGCCGCGCGGGCCGAGCGGTTCCTCGCAGCCGCCACCCGGTTCCGGCAGCCGGGCGATCGGCTTGGACTCGTGACCTTCGGCGGGAAGGCGGTGGTCGAGCAGGTACCCACGGATCGGTTCGATCCCTCTCCCACCCTTCGGCCGCATCCCGTGGACACGGACATCCAGAGTGCCCTGGAGCTCGCGCTCGCCGTCCTTCCGCAGGAGGGCGGGAGGCGGCTTGTGCTCCTGAGCGACGGACTGGATCTGCGGGGAGGGGCGATGGAGGCCGCCCGTCGGGCGGCGGCGGCCGGGGTCCCCATCTTCACGGTGCCCTTGCAGTCCGTCCTCGATCGGGACGGCGCGCGGGTCCAGGACCTCCTGACGCCCGCGACGGTTCGGGCGGGGGAGCGGTTCCAGGTGCAGGCGCTCGTTTGGTCCTCCCGCGCGCAGCGGGCCCGCCTGGAGCTCTCGGCCGGAGGACGCCTGGTGGCGAGCAGGGAGCTTCGGCTCTCCGCTGGGTGGACCGCGGTGTCCTTCTTCCTAACGGGGCCGCAAGGATGGCTTCCCCTCCGGGTACGCCTTCTGCCTGAGCAGGACGGGGTTTGGGAGAACAACGTGGCGGAGGCGGTGGTGCGGGGACACGGGGCGCCCACCGTCCTGTACGTGGGATCCGGAGACCTCCCCCGACTGCTGCGGGCACAAGGTCTCCGGGTAGAGGAGGCAAGTCCGGAGCGCCTTCCGGGCAATGCCGCCTCTTTGGTGCAGTACGAAGCCGTGATCCTGGAAGATCTTCCCGCCCACCGACTCTCACAGGCCCAGATGGAAAGCCTGCGCACCTACGTGGCTTCCCTCGGGGGGGGCTTGGTCGTGGTGGGGGGGACGCGCGCCTTCGGCCCCGGCGGCTATGCGGGAACTCCGCTGGAAGAGGTGTTGCCCGTCTCCATGGACGTCCGGCACCGGGTGGGGATTGTACCCGCGGCCGTGGTGCTGGTCCTGGACACCTCTGCCAGCATGGCCGGCCTGAGCAACGAACCCGCCAAGGTGGAGCTGGCGAAGGAGGCGGCCCGGTCCGTCCTCGACTTCCTCGGGGAGCAGGATCTCATCGGGATCATCGCCTTTGACCAGGAGTACCGGTGGTTGGTTCCCCTCACCCCGGTCCGGGAGCGGGACCGGATCGAGGAACGCATCGCCCGGCTGCGCACGGGCGGGGGGACGGACATGTGGCCGGCCCTGCGGGGCGCGGCGGAGGCCCTGAGAGGGGTCCGGGCGCGGGTGAAGCACGTCATCGCCCTCTCCGACGGGCAGACGGATCCTGGAGATTTCCAGGGGCTCGCACTGCAGATGCGGGCCGCGGGGATCACCCTGAGTGCGGTCTCCGTGGGACGGGACGCGGACGTCGCCTTCATGCGGCGGCTCGCGGAGTGGGGAGGGGGCCGGCACTACCATGCCCGGGATCCTTACACCGTTCCGCAGCTCTTGACCGCGGAGGTCACCGTCACCCGTCGGGCGTACTTCGTGGAGGAGCGGTTTGTCCCCCGGCGCACCGGCACTGCCTTTCTCTCCGGGGTGCCCACGATTCCACCCCTGCGGGGGTATGTAGCCACCTCTCCGAAGCCTGCGGCTCAGGTTCACCTCGTCTCCCCTCACGGGGATCCGCTGCTGGCCACGTGGCAGTATGGGCTGGGGCGGGCGGCGGCCTTCACCTCGGACGGAGGGCTGCGGTGGGCGCCGGAGTGGCGGCAGTGGTCGTACTCCGCCGCTTTCTGGTCCCGGGTGGTACGGTGGGCCATGCGACCTTCTCTGGAGCCCCTGGAGGTGCGGGTACACTTAAGGGGTGCCGCCGTGGAGGCGGTGGTGGATGCGCGGGATGCGGAGGGCAACCCCCTGGACGGACTCACGGTGGTGGGCACCTTGGTGGGGCCGCAGACCCAGAGGATCCGGTTCGTGCAGACCGGTCCCGGATGGTACGAGGCGCACCTACAGCTCGGTGCCCCCGGTACCTACGCGGTGACGGTGTCCGCCTTCCTGGACGGCCGGAGGGTGGGGAGCGCTTCGGTTCCCGTGCTGCTCCCTTACTCTCCGGAACTGCGATCCGGTTCCCGCGGGATATCCCTTCTGGAACGGATCGCGGAGACGACGGGCGGACGGGTGGTGCACCACCCCGCGGAGGTCCTCCGCAGGGATCCCTCCGCTCGCACCCCTCGGAATCTCGCGGACCTGCTCGTGTCCGTAGCCCTCTGCCTCCTCCTGGGGGAGGTGGCGAGCCGCCGGATCCCCACGCTCCAGGCGGCCTGGCAGGGGTTGCTGGCCCGCCTGCACCCGTGGGGGACGCGGGAGGAGGATCGAGCGTATGAAGAAGCGGATCGGTGGAGGTTCCCGGAGGAAGCCCTTCCGGCCTCCACGGAGGCGCTCACGCGGCTGTACATCCTCCGGCTGAGACAATCCAAGGACGAGCAGGAGGGCATATGAGGACGGTTCGTGCGGACGTGGGCGTGTTCGGGGGCTCAGGGTTCTATCAGCTGCTGGAGGAGGTGGAGGAGCACCGGATCGAGACACCTTACGGGCCTCCCAGCGACGCGGTGACCATCGGGCAGGTGGGCCCCAAGCGCGTGGCGTTCCTGCCCCGACATGGCCGGGACCACAGCATCCCGCCCCACCGCATCAACTACCGAGCCAATCTGTGGGCCATGCGGGAGCTGGGCGTGCGGTGGATCTTCGGGCCCTGCGCGGTCGGGAGCCTACAGCCCCACATTCGGCCCGGGGATTTCGTGCTGTGCGATCAGTTCGTGGACCGCACCCGGGGCCGGGCGGACACCTTCTACGACGGCCCCATCACCACGCACGTGAGCGCCGCGGACCCGTACTGCCCCACCCTGCGGAGACTGGTGGCGGAGGTGGCCCGGGAGCAGGGGCTTCCCCTGCACGAGCGGGGAACTGTGGTGGTGATCCAGGGCCCGAGGTTCAGTACCCGGGCGGAGAGCCGCTGGTTCCACGCGCAGGGGTGGGACGTGGTCAACATGACCCAGTATCCCGAAGCCATCCTGAGCCGGGAGCTGGGGATCTGCTACGTGAACATCTCCCTGGTCACGGACTATGACGTGGGCCTGGAGGGAAGGGAGGACCTGGAGCCCGTGAGCGCGGAGGAGGTGATGCGCATGTTCTCGGCGAACAACGCGAAGCTGCGCACGCTCATCCTGGAGGCCATCGCGCGGCTACCCGAGGAGAACTCCTGTCCCCTCTGTCCGCACGCGCTGGATCGGGCGCGGGTGGTGGCGCGGTGAACGGAGGAAACCCGACTGCAGGAGGTGAGGCGATGCCGGGAGGGAGGAGCCCCACAGACCCGCCGGGCCGCATTCTGGGCATGGTGGTGTTCGTGGTGGGGGTAGTCCTGCTCATCTACGTCTTCTACACCGCGTACACGGAGCTGGCGGCCGGCGCCTTGAGCCGGCTCACCTCCCCGACTCCGCAGCAGGGGCCGGACCTCAATCTGGTGCTGGCCCTGCTGGTGCGCGCCCTGTTCCTCTTCCTCCTCGGGTACCTTGCCTCCGCCATCGCGGGGCGGGGGATCGGGATGTATCAGGCCGCCCGGGCCGTGGAGCCCCAGGAGTGAGGGGAATGAGGGTGGTAGACCTGCGCAGCGACACCGTCACCCAGCCCACGGAGCGGATGCGGGAGGCCATGGCGCGAGCCCGGGTTGGGGACGATGTGTACGGGGAAGACCCCACGGTGCGGGCCCTGGAGGAGCTCGCGGCGGAGCGGATGGGGAAGGAGGCGGCCCTGTTCTGCGCGAGCGGCACCATGGCGAACCTGGTGGCCCTCCTCACGCATGCGCAGCGGGGAGACACGGTGCTGTGCGAGGCCGCCGCGCACCTCTACGTGTACGAGGGGGAGGGCCTCTGTGCCCTCGCAGGAGGGCTCCTGCGCCCCATCCCGGGCGAGCGGGGGTGGATCCCTCCGGAGATCTTGGAAGCAGCTTTGCACCCCCCAGGTCCCCGCTTATCTCCCCCGCGCCTGCTGTGCCTGGAGAACACCCACAACCGGGCGGGGGGCGTGGCCATTCCCCCGGACCGGATCGCGGCCACCGCCGCCGCCGCCCGCCGGATGGGTCTAGCCGTACACCTGGACGGAGCCCGCATCTTCAATGCCGCGGTGGCCCTGGGTGTACCCGCGCGCGTGCTCGCGGAACCGGTGGACTCCGTGATGTTCTCCCTCTCCAAAGGATTGAGCGCACCCGTAGGCTCCGTGCTGTGCGGCAGCAAACCCTTCATCGAGCGCGCGCGGCGGTGGCGGCAGATCGTGGGCGGCGGGATGCGGCAGGCGGGGGTGCTGGCCGCCGCGGGGATTGTGGCCCTGGAGGAGATGGTGGATCGCCTCGCGGAGGACCACCGGCTCGCCAAAGCGCTGGCGAGAGGACTTGCCCGGATCCCCGGCGTGGTGGTGGAGCCGGACCAGGTGGACACCAACATCGTCCTGGTGCGGGTGGATGGGGACGCCCACGGGCTCGTCGCGCGGCTCGCGGAACAGGGAGTTCTCTGCTTTGCCGTCTCCCCAAGCGAGATCCGGCTCGTCACCCACCGGCACATCTCGGATGAGGACGTGGTCTGGGCGGTGGAGGCCTTCCGGCGGGTCTGGGTCTCCCTGTAAAATCCGAACGAATTTACGAAGGGAAGAAGGAATTCCCGCGCCCCTTGCGTATACTGTTTACAAACCAAAACGGAAAGGAGGTAGCCGAGCCATGGCGGCGAAGAAGGCGGCCGGAAAGAAGGCCACCGCCAAGAAGACCTCCGCCAAGTCCACGGCGAAGAAGAGCGCGAAGAAGAAGCGGTAACGCTTCCCTCAGCGCTCGCGCTGGCCTCGGGGCCTTCCATGGTCCCGGGGCTTTTCTGTTTCTCTGTTTCAGAATCGGTACCGCAGGCCGATCCCGTACGAGGGCTCCTGGAGCACATCCCGCAGGTGCGCGCCGATGGCGAGGGCGGGCTGAACCGCGTAGTGGAGGGAGAGGTGCAGGGTGGGACGGTTGAAGTTCGTGAGGTCCAGGGCAACCCGCCATCCTCCTGCGGCCTGATAGTCGAGCCCCACACCTACCTGGGAATCCACAAGCCCTGCCCGCCATCCTAGGGCGTCCGTGAGGCGGAACCCCGCCTGGAGCTGCAACAGGTTCTCCCGTCCCACATCGTGGACTCCCAGGCGGTAATAGCGACCCTCTCCGGGCGTCACCCACAGGTCGAGATCGTGGCGGAACTGGGTGCGGCTGTTGTACCACACCGCGTAGGTGACGTGCAGATTGGGGAGGAGGAGCACCCCTTCCTGGACCCGCTGTAGGATGGGTTCCAGGTCCCCCACGGTCCGGTCGATCTTGCCCATCACCTCATCCACCCGGCGGGCGGCCGCCCGCGCATCCGTGAGGAGGGCACGCACCTCCCGCAGTTGCGTCTCGTTGATCAGGCCCTCCTGGAGATCGCGGCTCATTTCCTCCACGCGCCGGGCGGTCCGCTCCACGCTGCCCGCGGTGCGCTGGAAGGTCGAGGCCGCCTCCTCCACGCTGGCTACGGACCGACGGAGGCTGGCGGCGGTCTGCCCCCGAGCGGTGACGTCCTCCGTGAACCGGCGGATCTCCCGGGCGGTGCTCCGGAGGTCCTGCGCGAAGTCCCTCAGGCTGTGGGCAGCGCGGGTTACCTCCGTGCCCACCACCTCCGTCATCCTCTCCACCTGCCTGAGCGTTCGCTCCACGGACTGGCCCGCGCCTTCCAAGTGCTCCGCGGCCCGGACCAGGGAGGCCCGGAGCCGAGGATCGGCCACCGTCTCCTGAATCGCGCCCAGGGTCTCGTCCAGGCGTTCCACCACCCCCTGGGCGGACCGGATGAGGCGACGCACGTCCTGCACCGCCGTCTCCACCTCCGCCGCCAGGGCATCCACCCTCCGGTAAAGGTCCTCCACGGTACTGGCCCGCTCGCCGGTGACCACCGCGTCCGGTGGGATGGACGCGGCTTCCCCGGAGGGAAGGATTGCTAGGTAGCGGTTCCCCAGGAGGGTGCTGCTGGCCACCTGGAAACGGGATCCCGCGGGGATCCGGATCTCGGGCCGGATGCGCACCCGCACCGCGGCCCGGTGCTCGGGCGTGAGGCGGAGAGCGCGCACCTCCCCCACCTGCACTCCCGCCATCCGGACCGGGGTGCCGGGACCGAGCCCCTCCGCACTCTCGAACACCACGGTGAATTCATACCCCCGCTCGAAGAGCGGGACCCGTCCCAGGAATACCGCCAGGGCAGCCAGCAGCACGAGACTCAGCACCACGGCGAATCCGACTCGAGCCTCGGTTCTCACAGCCTTCCCTCCTCCCTCCCAGGGGTGGGCACGAAGCTCGCGCGGAGGAACTCCACCACCACCGGGTGGTCCGACCTCCACAGGGCCTCCGGGGGGCCCACGAGGACGAACCGTCCTCCCTCCAGCACCGCGATGCGCTGAGCCACCCGGAAGGCGGTCACGAGGTCATGGGTGACCAGTACCGTGGTGGTCCCGGTCTGACGCTGGACGTGCAGGATGAGGTCGTCCACCGCGCGGGCGGTGACCGGGTCGAGCCCCGCGGTGGGCTCATCGTAGAGGAGGATGCGGGGCTCCAGCACCAGGGCCCGGGCGATGCCCACCCGCTTGCGCATCCCCCCGGAGAGCTCCGCCGGCATCCGGTCCTTGGCCCCCTCCATGCCCACCAGCTTCAACTTCTCCAGGACTTTTTCCTGGAGGGCGCGTTCCGTCATCCGACGGTGACGGCGGAGCGGAAACGCCACGTTCTCCCCCACGGTGAGGGAGTCCAGGAGGGCGGAGCTCTGGAAGACCATTCCCACCTGCATGCGCAGCAAGGACAACTCCCGGGGGCGCAGGGCGTGCACCACGTGGCCGTCGATCCGAACCTCGCCCCCGTCCGGACGGAGAAGTCCCACCACATGCTTGAGGAGCACGCTCTTGCCGGCACCGCTTGGCCCCAGGATGGCTACGGACTCCCCGGGCTCCACCACCAGGGAGACGCCCCGGAGGACTGCCTGTGTCCCGAAGGACTTATGGAGGTCCAGGAGTGCGATCCGGCCCTCGAGGATCATCTCCCCTCCGTGTCAGAACAGCAGGAGATCCAAGAAGTAGTTGAGGGCGAGGAGGAGCACGATGGCGGTCACCACGCTGCTGGTGGTGGCCCTTCCCACGCCCTCCGCGCCGCCCGAGGTCCGCATCCCCTTGGTGCAGGCTACGAGGCCGATGGCGGCTCCGAAGACCGCGGCCTTTCCGAGCCCCTTGAGCACATCCGCGAAATCCAGGAACTCCCGCACGGAGCTCAGGTACACGGATCCCGGTACCCCTGTGAGGAGGGCCACCACGTAGCCCCCCAGTCCACCGACTGCGTTCGCCAGAAGGACCAGGACGGGCAACATTCCCACCAGGGCCACCACCCGCGGCAGCACCAGGTACTCCACGGGATCCGTGGCCATCACCTCGAGGGCGTCCAGTTGCTCTGTGACCTTCATGGTGCCCAGCTCCGCCGTGACCCCCGCCCCCACCCGGCCCGCCACGGTCACCGCGGTGAACACGGGGGCCGCCTCCCGGGCCATGGACACCGCCACAAGCCCCCCCACGAACCCCTCGGCCCCCACCGCCAGGAGCTGTCGGGCGGTCTGGAAGGCGAGGACCATACCGGAAAACGCTCCCGTGAGGAGGACCAGGGGGATGGAGTCCACCCCCGCCCGATCCATCTGTCGGAGGGTCTCCCGGACCTCCCACCGGAGGCGGGCGAGGGCCACGAGGACCCGGAAGAGGAGCAGGGTTCCCGCTCCCAGCTCCTCGAGCCAGTTCAGCACAACACGCCCCACCGCCTCCCACAGAGACGGCCGGGAGCCGGCTTGACGGACCTCCACGCCCATGTTAGGTTGATCGCGGCTCGGGTGCGTGCAGAAGCCTGGCGATTCCTCCTACCGCAACGGGATCCGAGGCCCATGCCAGGGGGCAAGGGAATCCCGTGCGGGGATGTCCGTTGCGGGCGGCTTCTGCTGCCCGCTTTCATTTTACCGGGACAGTGCGGGTAGGCCGCGGAAGATACCCGGAGCGTAAGGAGGGGAGAGCATCCATCGGGAACCCCGGGTGAACGAACGGATTCGGGCACATGAGGTCCGGCTGATCGGGCCGGGCGGAGAGAATCTCGGGATCGTTCCCATCCACGTAGCCCTGCAACGGGCGCGGGAGGCGGGGCTGGACCTGGTGGAGGTGGCGCCTCAGGCGGAACCGCCCGTGGTCAAGATCATGGACTACGGGAAGTACAAGTACGAACAGAGCAAGCGGGACCGGGAGGCGCACCGGAAGGCCAGGACCATGGAGCTGAAACGGATTCGGATGACCCCGAAGATCGGGGATCACGATTTCCAGACGAAGGCGAAGATGGTGTACAACTTCCTGCAGGAAGGGCACAAGGTGAAGGTGGAGATGTGGTTCCGGGGTCGGGAGGCGGTACACCCGGAGCTGGGGCGCATGATCCTGGACCGGCTCACGGAGTACGTCTCGCCCATCGCCACCGTGGAGCGTCCTCCCTCCATGGAGGGGCGGAACATGGTGGTGGTGTATAACCCGGCCCGGCGATGAGGAGGCAGAAGGATGCCCAAGGCCAAGACCCACCAGGGCACGCGCAAGCGGATCAAGGTAACGGGCACCGGCAGGCTCCTCCGCCGCCGTCAGGGCGGCGGGCACCTGAAGGAGAAGAAGCGGGCCCGGAGGCTGCGCAGCCTCGCGCAGGAGGTGCCCGTGGCGTCCCAGGACACCAGGCGCATCCGGGCCCTGATCCCGTACGATCTGGAGTGAGGGAGAGCGGAGCATGCCAAGGGTCAAGCGCGGGAAGACGGTACGTCGCCGCCACAAGAAGATCCTGAAGCTGGCGCGGGGCTACTGGGGCAAGAAGAGCCGCTGGTTCAAGCTGGCGAACCAGTACGTGATCCGGGCCCTGCGCAACGCGTACCGGGATCGCCGACAGCGCAAGCGGGATTTCCGGCGCCTGTGGATCGTCCGCATCAATGCGGCTGCCCGCCAGCACGGCCTGTCGTACAGCCGACTCATGCATGCCCTGCGACAGAACGGCATCGCCCTGAACCGCAAGGTCCTCGCGGACTTGGCGGTGCGGGATCCCCAGGCATTCGCGGAGATCGTCCGGAGCGCCACGGCCCGTCTGGGGTGATCACGAGCCCAAAAAACCCGCACATCCGGGAACTTCGGGCCCTGGCCCGTCGGCGGGAGCGGTGGACGCAGGGTCGGGTCGTCGTGAGCGGAGTCCGGATCGTGGAGACCATCCTCCGGGTGGGAGGGCAGGTGGAGGAGCTCCTGGTGGCGGAGCCCATGCCGGAACTGGAACGCCTAGCCCGACGCACGGGGATCCGGATACTCCGGGTGGGGCCGCGGGTGATGGAGGCCTTGGCGGACGTGGAGACTCCCCAACCCGTGTGCGCGGTAGTCCGGATCCCCACGGTGCGCCCCCTCTCCTCCCTCCCCTGGTCCCGACTCGCGGTGGCGGACGGGCTCCAGGATCCGGGGAACATGGGGGCCCTGGTCCGCACCGCGGACGCCGCAGGGTTCGATGCCCTGGCCGTTCTCGAGGGAACCGTGGATCCCTTTCATCCGAGGGCCATCCGCGCGAGTGCGGGGTCCTGCTTCGCGCTCCCCATCGCGCGGGCCACCTGGGAGGAGGTGCGGGGGGCTCGGGTGTACGTGGCAGACCCCCGGGGGGCGGTGGACTACCGGGAGGCGGATTACACGCCACCTGTGGCCCTCGTGTTCGGGAGCGAAGGGAGTGGACCCCGACATCCCTGGCCTGGATCGGTCCGGGTCCGGATCCCGGTTTACGGTAAGGCGGAATCCCTGAACGTGGTGGCCGCAGCGGCCGTGCTCCTGTACGAGGCCCGGCGCGGTGGCTGAGCCCGTCCCGCCCCTGGTATACTACCGGCATCGGCGAGGTCGTGCGGAACCACGCTTCCCAGGAGGAACGTTGTGGAACCGGAGATCCGGACCCTGCGGGAGGAGGCCGAACAGGAAATCCAGCGGGCCGAGACCCCGGAGGCCCTGGAGGCCGTCCGCCGTAGGTATCTCGGCAAGCGAGGCCAGCTCACCCAGCTGCTGCGGGGCTTGCGGGATCTCCCGCCGGGGGAGCGGACCCGGATGGGTGCCCTCCTCAATGAGACCAAGGAGTGGCTCGAGGCTCAACTGGAAGCCCGGGCCGAAGTGGTTCGGGCGATCGCTCTGCAGAGGCAGCTCCGCGCGGAGGCCATAGACGTCACCCTCCCCGGCCGGCGCCCCATTCCCGGGCGGCCGCACGTCCTGGGCCGTACCATCCAGGAGATCCTGGAGATCTTCCGCTCCATGGGGTTTGAGGTGGCGGAAGGACCGGAGATCGAGACGGAGGAGTTCAATTTCCGCCGCCTCAATATCCCGGATGACCACCCTGCCCGGGACATGCAGGACTCCTTCTACCTGGACCGCGAGCACCTCCTGCGGACCCAGGTCACCGCGGTGGATGTGCGGGTGATGGCGGTACGAAGGCCTCCCCTGCGGGTGGTGAGCATCGGCCGGTGCTACCGCCGGGACGCCCTCGATGCCACTCACGCGCCCGTGTTCCACCAGGTGGACGGGTTTTGGGTGGATCAGGACGTGCGGTTCTCGGACCTCAAAGGGGTGCTCTCCCGGTTCGCCCGGGAGATGTGGGGCCCGCAGACCCGGATCCGTTTCCAGCCCTCGTACTTCCCCTTTACGGAGCCCAGCGCGGAGATCGCGGTGTACTTCAGCGGCCGGTGGCTGGAGATCGGAGGGTGCGGGATGTTCCATCCCAGGGTTTTGGAGATGGCGGGAATGGATCCCGAGCGGTACACCGCCTTCGCCTTCGGGCTGGGGGTGGAGCGACCGGCCATGGTCCGATACGGCATCGGCGATATCCGCCTCTTCTGGGAGAACGACCTGCGCTTTTTGAACCAGTTCTAGGAGGGCGGGATGCGGGTTCCGTGGACCTGGCTCCGGGAACTGGTGCGCACACCGGACCCCCTCGATCCCGAAGCGTGGACAGAGCGGTTCCCCATGCTGGGCCTGGGCGTGGAGGCCGTGGAGCGGTGGGGGGATGACTGGGTGTTCTGCCTGGAGACCACCACGAACCGGCCCGACTGGCTGGGGATGGTGGGGATCGCGCGGGAGGTGGCGGCGGCCACGGGCGGGGAGGTGGTGGTCCCTCCCACGGTGGTGGAGGAGGAGGATCCCGCGGCGGGGAGTCTCGCCTCCGTGACGTTCGCGGATCCCGATCTCTGCTACCGGTACGTGGCTCGGGTGATCGTGGACGTTCAGGTGGGTCCGGCTCCCCGGTGGATGACCGAGCGGCTGGAGAAGTGCGGGATCCGCAGCATCAACAACGTGGTGGACATCACCAACTATGTGATGCTGGAGCTGGGCCAACCCCTCCACGCCTTCGACTACGACGCCCTCGTGGACGGCAGGATTGTGGTCCGGACCGCGCGGGCAGGAGAGCGGCTCGTGACCCTGGACGGGGTGGAGCGGGTGCTACCGGAAGGGACGCTCGTGATCGCGGACGGGGAGCGGCCCGTGGCCCTGGGCGGGATCATGGGCGGCGCGGACACCGAGATCCGACCCACCTCCCGCCGGGTGCTGCTGGAGTCCGCGTGGTTCAACCCCGTGGCGGTGCGACGCACGGCCCGGGCCGTGGGCTTGCGCACGGAGGCGAGCACCCGGCACGAGCGGGGTGGGGATCCGGAGCGGGCCCGGATCGCCGCCGCCCGCGCCGCGGAGCTCATGCGCCGCTACTGCGGGGGGCGGGTGCTGCGTGGCGAGGTAGACGTGTACCCCCGCCCGGAGCCGCCCCGGGTGGTAGTCCTGCGGTACGACCGCCTCTGCCGGGTGCTGGGGACTGAAATCCCGCGGGAGGAGGCCGAAGGGACCCTCCGCAGGTTGGGATTCGGTGTGGAGCCGCAGGAGGACCGGGCGGTGGTCCGGGTCCCCCACCACCGCCGGGACGTGGAGCGGGAGGAGGATCTCATCGAGGAGGTGGCCCGGCTGTGGGGCTACGACCGGATCCCGGAGACCATGCCCCTCGGCGAGATGGGGGTGGGAAGGCTCCCGGAGCACCTCGCGCGGGAGCGGGAGGTGCGGGAGATCCTGCTGCGCGATGGCCTCACGGAGGTATTCACCCTTTCCCTCCTCCATCCCCGGGACCTCGCTCGCCTCCGGATTCCGCCCGACCACCCGCTCCGGGAGGCCCCCAGACTTCTCAACCCCCTCACGGAGGAACACACGCACCTGCGCACCACGCTTCTGCCCTCCCTCCTGGAGGTCCTGCGTACGAACCGCACCCGAGGAATCCCGGACGTGCACATCTTCGAGATCGGCCGGGTGTACTTCTCCACCCCGGAGGGCTGGGAGGAGCGTAAGGTGGTGGGGATCGCCCGCATGGGCCGGGTGCTCCTGGGGCGCTGGAACCTCCCGGAAGAGGTGGTGGAGAGCACCTTCTACCACCTCAAGGGGAACCTCGAAACCCTCTTCGAGTCCCTGCACATTCCCGACTGGCGGCTGGTGCCGGAAGCCGTCCCCTGGCTTCACCCTTACCGCTCCGCTGCCGTGTGGATTGGATCGGAGCGGGTCGGATGGATGGGGGAGGTGCACCCCCACGTGGCGGAGGTCTACGATCTGCGGGAAAGGGCGTACGTGGCGGAGGTGGCCCTCGCGCCCCTGCTCGCGCACGCCCGGCCTCCGGAGCTCCGGCCCCTTCCCCGTTACCCCGCGGTGGACCGGGACCTGGCGGTGGTGGTCCGGGAGGAGGTGGCGGCGGGGGACCTGGTGGGGGAGATCCGGAGGGTGGCGGGCCCGGTGCTGGAGGCGGCAGAGCCCTTCGATGTGTACACGGGACCGCAGGTGCCACCGGGCCACAAGAGCGTGGCTCTCTCCCTCCGGTTCCGATCCCCGGATCGTACCCTGGAGGCCCGGGAGGTGGAGGCGATTCTGGAGGAGGTCCTGGAGGCCCTGCGGCAGCGGTTCGGTGCCCGCCTCCGGGGCGCGTAGAACGCAGGAACTCCCCGCGGTGCCGCGAATCCTGGGGGGGGGAGGGAGCGGCATGACGTGGGTGGACTGGATTATCCTCGCCCTGACCCTGCTCATGGTCCTCTCTGGGCTGGCTCGGGGACCGCTCAGAACCCTGCTGGAGACCTGCTTTCTCGCGCTCGCCTTCGGACTCACCAGCCGGTTCTACAAGGCCGCGGCTCAAGCCCTCTTCGGCCGGGATTTCCCCTGGCCGGAATGGGCGGCCACCGTGACCTTTTTGGGGATGCTGGTGGTGCTCGTGGTGGTGGGCAATTACCTCACCGCGGCCATCGCGGGCCGGGGGGCGGCTGCCGGCGTTCAGATCCTTCTTGGTGGACTCCTGGGGGTTCTCAAGGGAGCCGTGCTCTCCATGATCTTCCTGGTGTTCCTCCTGGCCGCACCCTTCGGCCCCGCGGTGCGGCCGGATGTGGAGCGATCCCTGCTCGCGCCCACCCTCGCGAGCTGGGAGGCGACTGCCGTGCGGAGCCTGAACGGCGTCCTCCCCTGGAAGATTCCGGAGCTGGGGCCGGGCGGGGAGTCCTTCTGAACCATGAAGAACCTGGAGCTCGCGTCCCTGCTGAACGAGATCGCGGACCTGCTGGAGGTGAAGGGAGAGAGCCCCTTCCGGGTGAACGCATACCGCCGGGCTGCCCGGGCTATGGAGAGCCTTACGGAGGACATCGAGGAACTGGCGGCCCGGGGAGCCCTGGAGGAGATTCCCGGGGTAGGCAAGAGCATCGCGGAGAAGATCCGGGAATACCTGCACACGGGGAGGATCGCCTACCACGCGGAACTGTTGAGGGAACTCCCCGCGGGCATCACCACCCTCCTGCGGATCCCGGGACTGGGGCCGAAGACCGCCATGCTCATCTACCAGCATCTGGGGATCACCACCCTGGAGGAGCTGGAACAGGCCGCGCGATCCGGACGGCTCGTGGGCCTTCCCCGCATGGGACAGAAAACGGTGGAGAACATCCTGCGGGGGATCGAACAGGTGCGCCGGGCAGGGAAGCGGCTGCCCCTGGGGACCGTGCGGCCGTATGCTCAGGAGATCGTGGCCCGGTTGCAGAGGCTGCCGTCCGTCCACGGCGTCCGCGTGGCCGGCAGCCTGCGTCGCATGAAGGACACCATCGGCGACATCGATATCCTGGTGACCAGCAGTGCCCCCGAGGAGCCTATGGAGACCTTCGTGCGGATGCCGGAGGTCGGGGAGGTGCTCTCGCACGGCCCCACCCGGAGCAGCGTGCTGCTCCGGGTGGGGATCCAAGCGGACCTTCGGGTGGTAGAGCCCATCTGCTTCGGCGCGGCGTTGCAGTACTTCACGGGGAGCAAGGGACACAACATCAAGCTCCGGGAGCGGGCCGTGCGGATGGGCCTCAAGATCAACGAGTACGGGGTCTTCCGAGGGGAGCGGCGCATCGCGGGCCGGACGGAGGAGGAGGTGTACGCCGCGGTAGGGCTCCCCTGGATCCCGCCGGAGCTGCGGGAGGATCAGGGGGAACTGGAAGTGGCGGAGCGCGGAGCGCTTCCGAAGCTCGTGACCCTCCAGGACATCCGGGGTGACCTCCACATGCACACCCGGTGGAGCGACGGCACCGCCACGGTGGAGGAGATGGCCCGGGCTGCGCGGGAGCTGGGCTACGAGTACATCTGCATCACGGACCACTCCCAGAGCCTCAAGTTCGCGGGCGGGGTGACGGTGGAGGACCTTCGGCGCCACATCCGGGACGTGCGCCGTCTCAGCGAGCGGCTGGAGGGGATCGTGGTCCTCATCGGGTCTGAGGTGGATATCCTTCCGGACGGATCCCTGGACTACCCGGACGAGGTCCTGGCGGACCTGGACGTGGTGGTGGCCTCCGTGCACACCCATTTCCGCATGGACGCTCAAGCCATGACGGAGCGCATCGTGCGGGCCATGCACAACCCCTACGTCACCATCCTGGGACACCCCACGGGCCGGCTCGTCCAGCAGCGGGATCCCTACTCCGTGGACGTGGAGCGGCTGGTGGAGGCCGCCCGCAGGACCGGCACCATCCTGGAGGTGAACGCGGCCCCGGAGCGGCTGGATCTCAAGGACGTGCACGTGCGGCTGGCCGTGGAGCATGGGGCCTTGCTCTGCATCAACACGGATGCCCACAGCCCCGCGCAGCTCCGGTACATGGAGCTGGGCGTGGGGACCGCCCGGCGGGGGTGGGCGGAGGCGAAGGACGTGGTGAACACCCTGCCGCTGCGGAAGCTCCTCGAGGTCCTGGGCCGCAAGCGTCCTGCCGCCCGGGGAAAGCGCTCCGGATGATCGCGGAACGCGCTCTCCAGCCCCTGCCCCGCAGCTTCTTCGCCCGGCCCACCCTCCAGGTGGCGCGGGAACTGGTGGGAGCGCTGCTCGTACGGGTTCTGCCGGACGGGGTGCGGCTCGTGGGACGCCTCGTGGAGGTGGAGGCATACCTGGGACCCCAGGACCCCGCAAGCCACGCCTACCGCCGCACCGCCCGCAGTGCCGTCATGTGGGGCCCGCCGGGGATCGCCTACGTGTACTTCACGTACGGCAACCACCACTGCATCAACGTGGTCACGGAACCGGAAGGGGTTCCGGGAGCCGTACTCCTGCGGGCCGCGGAGCCCCTCGAAGGACTGGAGGCAATGCGCGGGCTGCGGGGAGTAGAGGAAGTGCGGCTGCTCACCAGCGGCCCCGGCCGCCTCACGCAGGCCTTCGCCATCGATCTCTCCTGGAACGGAGCGGACCTCACGCGACCGGGTCCCCTCTACCTTGCCGCGGGGATTCCACCCCGCCGCCTTCTCGCCACCCCGCGCATCGGAATCCGGCGCGCCCGAGACCGCCCCTGGCGGTTCGTGGACCCCGAAAGCCCCTTTCTTTCCCGGCCGGTATACAATGGCGCGGGGAATTAGGGTATGGATGAGCGCACCCTGCGGGTTCTGGAGTTCGAGAAGATCCGGGAGCGCCTGCGCCAGCTGGCGGAGACCGCGATGGGGGCGGAGCTCGCGGCAGAGCTGGAACCCGCCGCGGACTTCCACACCGTGCAGGAGCGACTGCAGGAGACCGCGGAGGCCCGAAGGCTCCTGCGGGAGGGTGAGCTCTCCCTGCGCGGGGTGCATGACCTCCGACCCCATCTCACCCGGGTCCGGGTGGGCGGGGTGCTCTCGCCGGAGGACCTGCTGCGGATTCTGCACACCGCTCGGGCTGCCCGGAGGGTGAAGGGTGCGGTGCTCTCCCGGGCAGAGCAGGTGCCACAGCTGTCCGCCCTGGCCCGGGAGCTCCCCACCTTGGTCCTGCTGGAGGCGGAGCTGGAGCGGGGCGTCGGGGAGGACGGGGCGGTGCTGGATAGCGCGAGCCCCGAGCTCAGCCGCATCCGGCGACAGCTGCGGGCCACGGAGGAGGAGCTGCGCAGCAAGCTCGAGGAGATCATCCGGTCGCCCCGTTGGAGCCGCATGCTCCAGGATCCCATCATCACCGTGCGGGGTGATCGGTACGTGGTGCCCGTGAAGCACCAGTATGTGCACCAGTTCCCCGGGATCCTCCACGACCAGTCCAGTACCGGCCAGACCGCCTTCATGGAGCCGCTGGTCGCCGTGCAGCTCCAAAACCGCATCCGGGCCCTGCGGGGCACGGAGGAGCGGGAGGTCCAGCGGATCCTGAGGAGGCTCTCGGAACAGGTGGCCGTCTGTGCGGCCGAGCTGGAACGGTCCCTGCACATTCTGGCCCGTCTCGACCTAGCGCTTGCCAAGGCACGCCTGGCGGAGGAACTGGACGCGGTGAATCCGGAACTGCTACCAGGCCCCCAGCTGGAGATCGTGGAGGCCCGGCACCCCCTCCTCGTCTACGCCCACCGGCGGGATCCCCAACGGCCGGTGGTTCCCATCGACGTGCGCCTGGGGATGGATTTCCGCACCCTCATCCTCACGGGGCCCAACACGGGGGGCAAGACCGTGGCCCTGAAGACCATCGGTCTGCTGCAGCTGATGCTGCAGTCGGGGCTGTTCGTTCCCGTTTCCCCCCGGAGCCGGATGGGCGTCTTCCCTCAGATCTTCGCGGACATCGGGGATGAGCAGAGCATCGAGCAGTCGCTCTCGACCTTCAGCAGCCACCTGCGGGCCATCGTGGACATCCTGCACCGGGCCGGGCCCGCTGCCCTGGTGCTCCTGGATGAGATCGGGGCGGGCACGGATCCCGCGGAGGGCTCGGCTCTGGCCCGCGCCATCCTAGAGGCCCTGCACGAACGGGACTGCCGGGTGGTGGCCACCACCCACCACGGAGAGCTCAAGTCCCTCGCGTACGACCGGGAGGGCGTGCAGAACGCCTCCGTGGACTTCGACGCGGAGACCCTGCGCCCCACCTACCGGCTGCGGATTGGGATTCCGGGGAGCAGCCACGCCTTCGTCATCGCCCAGCGCCTGGGGCTACCTCCGGGGGTGCTGGAGCGGGCGCGAGGATACCTCCCGCGGGAGGTGACGGAGGTGGAGAGCATGCTGGCCGGATTGAGCGAGGACCGGCGGCGGATGGAGACGGCCCGGGCAGAGGCGGAGCGGTTACGCCGGGAGGCGGCGGAGGAACGCGCGCGCTACGAGGCGCTGCGGGCACAGCTCCGTTCGGAGCGGGAGCGGCTCCTGGCCCAGGCCCGGGAGGAGGCCAGGGGGATCGTGGAACGAGCCCAGGAGGAAGTCCGGAGGGTGCTCGCGGAGCTGCGGGCGGAGCGTCGGGCGCAGGTGGCGCAGGAGGCCTCCTCCCGGCTCGCGGAGCTCCACAGGACCCTGAAGGCCGAGCAGGCTCCTGAGGTGGGAGAACCCGTGGAGGCCATCGCACCGGGGGATCGGGTGCGGGTGGTCTCCCTGCGGACCGAGGGAACCGTGGTGGGTACTACGGATCGGGGCGAGGTGGAAGTACAGGTGGGGCAGTGGAAGGTCCGGGTTCCCCGGACGGATCTGCGGCAGCCCACCGGTTCCGAGCCGCCCTCCCGGCCCCGTCGGACCACGGAGCGGGGCTTTGCCGCGGAATCCGCCACCCGCCTGGATCTCCGGGGGCTCCGAGCGGACGACGCGGCCTACGAGCTGGAGCGGGCCCTGGACACGGCTCTGCTCCGGGGCGTGCGGCGCCTCGTGGTGGTGCATGGCAAGGGCACGGGGGCCCTCCGTCGGGCCGTGCATGAGGTGCTGTCCGCGCACCCCGGCCTCCGGTTCCACCTGGCGGGCCCGCAGGAGGGGGGAGAGGGGGTGACCGTGGTGGAGTTCGAACCATGAGGATCGTGCGCATCGAGGTGTACGGCTACGAGCTCACCTACCGCCACGGGGCCTACGGGATGTCCGGCGGCCGTGTGGTCCACACCCTGCCTTCCACGGTGGTGCGGGTTTTGACCGACGAAGGGTTGGAGGGGTGGGGGGAGGTGTGCCCGTTGGGATCCACCTACCTGCCGGCCTTCGCGGAAGGGATCCGGGTTGCGCTTCGGGAACTCCTCCCGCCGCTTCTGGGCCTGGATCCCCGGGACCTTGCGGCCATTCACCGCCGCATGGAGCGTACCCTGCGTGGGTTTGAGTTTGCGAAAAGCCCGGTGGATGTGGCGTGCTGGGACCTCATGGGCAAGGCCACGGGGCTTCCCGTCTTCCTGCTTCTCGGCGGACGGTGGCAGGAACGATTTCCCCTTTACACCGCGGTCCCGCTGCGGAAGCCGGAGGAGATGGCGGAGTTCGTGCGGGAGCAACGCGCGCAGGGCATCCGCCGGTTCCAGCTCAAGATCGGCACCACGCCCCGCGAGGATGTGGCTCGGGTGCGGGCGGTCCTGGACGTCACCGGGGAAGAGGACGTGGTGATCGCAGACGCGAACGGAGCCTACCGGCTCCACTCCGCCATGCTCCTGGTCCGGCAGCTGGAAGCACTTCCCCGCCTGATCCTGGAGCAACCCTGCCCCACCCTGGGAGAGTGCCGGGCGGTCCGGAGATCCGCTTCCCTCCCCATGCTCCTGGACGAGGTGGTGACGGGCGTGCAGGACGTGCTGGAGGCCGCACGGATGGGGGCCACGGGGATCAACCTCAAGATCAGCCGGTTCGGGGGACTCACCCCATCGCGCTGGGTGCGGGATCTCGCCCAGGAGCTGGGGCTTTGCCTCATCCTCGAGGACACGTGGGGCGGGGATCTCGTGACCGCGGCCACCAGCCACCTGGCCGCCAGCACCAGGCCCGAGGCCTTTCTGGCAGCTTCCTTCATGAGCGACTGGGTCCTGGAGCACGTGGCAGGGGATCCACCCCGTACCCAGGACGGGTTTGGAGCCCCTCCCCGGGGTCCTGGGCTTGGCGTGGAGGTGGACCGGAGGGCGCTGCGGCTGCTGTTCAGTACGGAGGGGGAGAGGCCATGAGCCGGAAGGTGCGGATCGGATTGCTGGTGCGGGCCGCCCTGATCGCGGGCGTGTACGCGGCGGCGACCGCATCCCTGGGGGAGCTCGGCTATGGTCCCGTGCAGGTACGGATCTCTGAGGCCCTCACCGTGCTCCCCTACCTGGATCCCGCGGCCGGAACCCTGGGGGTGGTGCTGGGGGTGTTCGTGGCGAACCTGCTGGGCCCGTACGGGCTTGTGGACGTATTGCTCGGTACCCTGTTGACCCTTCTGGCGGCCTTGCTCACCGCCCGCATGCCCCGGCCGTGGCTTGCGCCCCTCCCGCCCGTGGTGGTCAACGCCTTGGGCGTTCCCCTCTACCTCCAGTTCCTGGTGGGGGTGCCGTACTGGCCCACGGTGGGAACGGTGTTCCTAGGCCAGCTCGTGGCCTGCTACGGGATCGGGTACCCGCTGCTCCTGGCCCTGCAGGCCCGACCGGAGATCCTGGGCTTGCCTTCCCGGAGGCCGCAATGAGTCCCGGAATGACCCCGCAGGCGCAGCTGGCGCTGCTGCGTCGGGGTGCCGCGGAGATCGTCTCGGAGGAGGAGCTGCTCGGGAAGCTGCAGGAGGGACGGCCGCTGCGGGTGAAGCTGGGACTGGATCCCACGGCCCCGGACATCCACCTGGGGTTTGCGGTGGTGCTGCGGAAGCTGCGGCAGTTCCAGGACCTGGGACATGAGGCCATCCTCGTCATCGGGGACTTCACGGCCCTCATCGGGGATCCCTCTGGAAAGAAGCAGACCCGGCCGATGCTCTCTCCGGAGGAGGTGACGCGAAACGCTGCCACCTACCGGGCGCAGTACAGCCGCATCCTGGATCCCGAGCGCACCCGGGTGGTGTTCAACAGTCAGTGGTTGAGCCCCATGCAGTTTGCGGACGTGGTCCGGCTTGCCAGCAAGGTCACGGTGGCCCGGGTGATGGAGCGGGACGACTTCACCCAGCGGTGGCGGGAAGGGATCCCCATCGGCCTCCACGAGCTCCTGTATCCGCTCTGTCAGGCGTACGACTCCGTGGCTTTGCAGGCGGACGTGGAGCTCGGAGGGACAGACCAGAAGTTCAACCTCCTCATGGGCCGAAACCTCCAGCGGGAGTTCGGTCAGCCACCGCAGGTGGCCTTCCTCATGCCGCTCCTGCCGGGTCTCGATGGGGTGGAGAAGATGAGCAAGTCCCTGGGCAACTACATCGGGATCACCGAGCCACATGAGGAGATGTACGGAAAGGTCATGTCCATCCCGGACGCACTCATGCCGACTTACTTCGAGCTGTGCACAGAACTCCCCGAGGCGGAGGTCCGGGAACTGGTGACGGGCCTGGAACGGGGCACCGTACACCCCCGGGACGCGAAGCGCCGGCTCGCCCGGGAGATCGTGCGTCTCTGGCACGGGGAGGAGGCCGCCCGGGCCGCGGAGGAGGCCTTCGACCGGGTCTTTGCCCGCAAGGAGCTGCCGGAAGAGATCCCGGAGGTCTTTTTCCGGGAGGCGGACCTATGGGAGGGGTCCTTGCCTGTGGCGCATCTGGTGGTGCGGGCGGGTCTCGTCCGGAGCCGCAGCGAGGCGCGTCGGCTGGTCCTGCAGGGTGGGGTGAGCGTAGACGGGAGGCGGCTTGAGGATCCAGAGGCACGGGTGGAGGTGCGGGACGGGATGGTGCTGCGGGTCGGTAAGCGTCGGTTCGCCCGCATCCGCCTGCTCCGGTGACCCGTGGCCACCGCGTGGATCGGGACCTCCGGATTTACCTACCGGCACTGGGTGGGCGTCCTGTACCCCGAGGATCTCCCGCCGCGCCGGTGGCTACGGCACTATGCCGAGCACTTCAACGCCGTGGAGCTGAACGTCACCTTCTACCGCCTGCCGCCCCGCAGGACCTTTGAGGCCTGGGCCCAAGAGGTCCCGGACCATTTCCGGTTCGTGCTCAAGGGCAGCCGCTTCATCACCCATCTCCGCCGCCTGCGGGAGGCCGGAGAAGCCCTGCACCGGTTCTTCTCTGCCGCGCAGCCCCTGCGGTGGCGCCTGAGCTGCGTCCTGTGGCAGCTCCCGCCCCGCTTCCGGGCGGACCCGGAGCTTCTGGAGACCTTCCTGCAGGCGCTTCCCGGCCAGGTGCGGCATGCCTTCGAGTTCCGGGATCCCTCCTGGTTCACGGAGGCGGTCTACCGACGGCTGGAGGCTCAGGACGCCGCGGTGGTGGGAGCGGACTGGCCCTTCCAGGTGCTGCTCCCGGACATGACCCCGCAGCCCCTGGACCGGCCCGTGGTGCGAGTGCCTCAGGTGGCCTGCTGGAGCTACCTCCGCCGGCACGGGCCCGGACCCCTGTACCGCAGCTGCTACCCGGAAGCCTTCATCCGTCAGGATGCCGCCTGGATCCAGGAGGAGCTGCGCAAGGGACGGGACGTGTATGCCTTCTACAACAACGATGTGGCGGGATATGCGGTGCGCAACGCCCTCTCTCTCTCCCAATGGGTCCGCGCGGAGGTGTCGGCCCCGTGACGGAGCGAGCGCCCTCCCCGTCGCTCCGGCGCAGGGCCCGGGCCATCGACCGCCGGCTGGAGGCCTTCTATGGTCCACCCCGGATCCCGGTGCCTGGAGATCCCGTGGGGGTGCTTGTGCGTGCCCTTCTTTCCCAGAACACCTCCGACCGGAACAGCGACCAGGCCTTCCGACGGCTGCGGGCTCGCTTCCACACCTGGAGCGGGGTGCGGGATGCTCCCCCGCACACGGTGGAGACCCTCATCCGACCCGCGGGCCTCAGTGCCGTGCGGGCCCGCCGCATCCAGGCCCTCCTCCGGATCCTCCCAGTGGTCCGGGGCGAACCTTCCTTGGCGTTTGTGGGGGACATGCCTGTGGAGGAGGCGAAGGCGTGGCTGCTCGGGCAGACGGGGATCGGGCCGAAGACCGCGGCCATCGTGCTGCTGTTCGGCCTTGGGATTCCCGCCTTTCCCGTGGACACCCACGTGTATCGGGTGGCCCGCCGGATCGGGCTGCTGCCTGCGGGGATGTCCCGGGAAGCTGCCCATGGGTGGATGGAAGCCCTGGTTCCGCCCGAGCGGTACGCTCCCTTCCACCTCCTGCTGGTGCGCCACGGCCGGGAGCTGTGTCGGGCCCGCGTGCCCCGGTGTGGGGGATGCCCGGTCCAGGAGTCCTGTGCGTTCTTCACGGGGCAGACGGCGGGGAGGCGCTTGTGATTCCCATCCTCCGGCTCGCGTGGCGCAACCTCTTCCGGCACCGTCAGAGGACGGCGCTGCTGGGCCTGGTGGTCGCCTACGTGACCGTGGCCGTGCTGTTCCTCTACGGTTTTCTGGACGGGTACGGGGAGAGCCTCGTGGAAGCGTATGGGGCCTACCTGGTGGCCCCCGTGGTGGTGGCAAGAACCGCGTGGTGGGAAGACCCAGATCCGGCCCACGGCCTCACACGCCTTCCCGTCCTCTCCCATCCGAGGGTCCAGGCACAGACCCCGAGGCTCCGGTTTGCGGCCCTTGTTCGATCTCCGTACCGCACGGAGGGCCTGGAGGTGGTGGGAGTCCACTCGGAGGGCGAGAGGGGGCTGAGCCGTCTTGCCGGGAAGGTGGTCCAAGGCCGTTGGATGGCCCGGCGGGGGGAAGTGGTGCTCGGGGAGCGGTTGGCTCGCCGGCTGGACGTGCGGGTGGGGGAGAGGCTTGTGGTGGAGACCAGCGGCCGCAGGGGCCCGCAGGCCTTGGGGTTGCAGGTGGTGGGGATCCTCCGAGCCGGGGTTTCCACGGTGGACCACTCCGGACTGTACATCCCTCTGGAGGATGCGCAAGGGTTGACGGGGATTCGGGCCACGGAGCTGGCGGTGCGGGTCCCGCGGGGGTGGGAGATGCGGGCCGCGGAGGAGCTGAATCGGGTGCTCTCTCCGGAGCTCCGGGCGAAGGGGGTGTGGGAGCTCATGGGTCCCATCCGGTACGACTACGAGGCGAGCCGCCTGTTCTACATCCCGATCGTGGGGTTGTTCATGCTGCTCGCGGCGGTGGCGGTGACCAGCACCACATACGTGAGCGTGCGGGAGCGGCTCAGGGAGCTCAGTGTGATGGAAAGCTTGGGAATGAGCCCCGGGCGCCTTGCGGCGATGGTGGCCCTCGAAGCGTTCCTCGCGAGCCTGGTGGGGCTGGTGGGAGGACTGCTCCTCGGCTACGGCCTCCTTCTGTATACCTCCGCCCACAACGTCTTCGGTCCGCTCATGCGGCTCTCCGTGGAGCTCCTGCCGGAATCCGGTCTCACGGAGGCCCTCTATACCGCTGTGCGACCGCACTACGCCCTGTATGCGGCCACCACCGTGGTCCTCTCTACCCTCCTGGCTTTTCTCTTTCCCAGCAGGCTCGTGGTCTACCTGAACGTGCCGAGGTACCTGAAGGAGGTGTGAGCGTGCACGTGGCTTGGGCGCTCGTGGTTTCCCTTGCCCTGGCCCCGGGGCCGGAGGCCCGGTTGAAGGCTATCCTGGACCGGCTGCGGGGTCCCAGCCACGAGGCCACCTACACCATCCGGGTGGTGCGCCCGAATGCGGAACGGAGCTACCGCCTGAAGGTGTACACGGACGGCAGGCGCGCGCGGCTGCGGGTGCTGGAACCGGTCCGGGAGGCGGGGCAGGCCTTCCTGTCCCTGGAAGGCGAGTTGTACCTCTACGACCCACGTCTCGGGCGCACCCTCCGCCTGCCTCCCACGGGGCGCGCGGAGCGCTTTCTGGGAAGCGATCTCACCTACCAGGACCTCATGGGCCGGGATCTGGAAGAGCAGTTCTCCGTGGCCGAGGAAAGGGAGGCCTTGGTGTTGGTCCCCAAGCCCGGAGCTCCCACACCCTACGGCCGCGTGGAGGTCTACCTCCGGGAGGAGCTTCCGGAACGCCTCCTGTACTACGACCAGAGGGGGGCGGCCATCCGGGAGGTTCGGATCTCCGGGTACACCCGACACGGGGCGGCGGTCCTGCCCGGCCGGGTGGAGGTCCGGGACCTCCTCAGGTCCGGGTATCGGACGGTGGTGGAGGTGAGCGAGGTGCGGGTGGGTCCGGTTCCGGAGCGCTGCTTCAATCCCCTCTCCCTGGAGCGAGGGTGCCCGTAGTGGGGGCACTCGCCTGGCGGAACCTGCTGAGGGCCAGGGGCCGCTCCCTCACCACGGTCTTCACCGTGGCCCTGGTGGTCTGCCTCAGTCTCCTCCTCCTGTCCTTCGCCGCCGCCAGCTTGGACGGCTTCATCCGGACCCTCACGGAGCGAGGCGGACATGTGGTGATCCGGGTGGAGGGATACCGGGAAAAGGAGGACCTGGAAAGCCTCAGCTTCGAGGCGGAACCCCTCCGGGGAACCCTGTCCCTTCCTTCGGGGAGTACGGGGGAGGGAGTTCTCGAAGGACCCGCCCTCCTCATCGCGGGGGATCGGAGCCGGGCGGCCGTGCTCGTAGGACTTGAGCCACCCGGGTTTCGCCGGCAGGAGAGCTACCTCACCCGGGGCCGTCTCCCTCAACGGGGGGACGAAGCGCTCCTGGGCGCCGCTCTGGCCCGGGCCCTGCGGGTGGATCTGGGAGGGGAAGTGGTAGCCTACGCGCCGGGTGGCACGGGGACCGGGATCGCCGCCTTCCGGGTGGTGGGGCTGCTGGATCTCCCAGAGACGGGGCAGGAGGCCAGGACCCTTCTCGTGCCCTTATCGGCCGCGCAGGTCCTCCTCGCTCCCGGGCGGGTCACCCGGTTGGAGGTGCGGCTTCCGGCACACGGCCTCTACGAGGAGGAGAAGGTCCAGGCCCTCCAGGAGGTGCTCCGGAGGAGGCTAGTGGGTTTCCAGGTGGAGACCTGGCGGGAGGCGAACCCTGCCATGGATGCCCTTATCCGGCTGTACGAGCCCATCCTCGCGGTCTACGTGGGGATCTTCTTTGGCCTAGTGGGTCTCATCCTCCTGAACGCCCTCTACCTGAGCTTCGTGGAGCGAATCCGGGAGTTCGGCCTGCTGGCGGCCCTCGGCGCGAGCAGGAGGCGGATTGTGGGCGTGGTCCTGCTGGAGAGCGGGTTCCTGGTGGGTCTGGGGACGCTCGTGGGGGTACTCGTGGGGATAGGGATGTATCTGGAGATGCGCGACGGCTTCCGCCTCCCCTTCGGCCTGGCAGAGCGGTACTTGGAGTTCGGTTTCCCGGAGGTCCTTTACGGGAGGCTTACTGCCCGGGATTTCCTCCTGACGGTGGGGTACGCCCTTGCAGTATCGGTGCTCGCAGCCCTCTGGCCTGCCCACCTGGCGGGTCGGCTGGAGCCCGTGGAGGCCATGCGGTATGCGCCTTGAGGAGACTCCCATGATCCGAACGGTGGGACTCAGAAAGGTCTACCGGAGCAACGGGGTGGAGACCGTAGCTCTGCGGGGCGTGGAGCTCTCCGTGGAGCGGGGGGAATTTACCGCCATCGTGGGGCCTTCCGGATCCGGAAAAAGCACCCTCCTGCACCTCCTGGCCGGCCTGGACCTGCCCACGGAGGGCGAGGTGTACGTGGCCGGGGTGCGGGTGGACCGGCTCAGCCGGGCGGAACGGGCCCGGTTCCGCCTGTTCCACGTGGGCTCGGTGTTCCAGGCCTACAATCTCCTGCCGGTGCTCACGGCTCTGGAGAACGCCGCGCTTCTGCTGGAGCTACGGGGCATTCCTCGGCCGGAGCGGGAGCGCCAGGCCCTTTCGGCCCTGGAGGCCTTCGGCCTTGCGGACAAAGCCCGCCGTCGGCCCGCTCAGCTCTCCGGAGGGGAGCAGCAGCGGGTGGCGGTGGCTCGGGCCATGGTGGCAGAACTCCTTGTCGTCCTTGCGGACGAGCCTACCGCGAACCTGGACTCCAAAACGGGCTTGGACCTCATCCGGCACATGAAGCGGCTCAACGAGAGAAAGCACATCACCTTCCTGTTCTCCACCCACGATCCGCGCCTGCTGGAACAGGTGGGACGCATCGTGCGGTTGGAGGACGGGACGGTGGTGGCGGACGAGCGGAGGGGGTAGGGGTTGCGGCCTCTGGTGTGGCTTCTCGTCGTGGGGCTCGGGGTCGCTCCTCCCGCGGGAGCAGCGCCGTCTCGCGGGATCCTCGAAGCAGGGCTGCGCCGGAGCGGGGAGATGGAGGTCATCTTCCTGCGGCTTTCAGGAAGCGTCCCGCTCGGGAGGGGGGAGCTGCAGTACGCCGTCTCCCCTTTCTACCACCCCTGGCTCGGAGGGGGAGCCGTGGCGGTGGAAACCCTCTCCCTGCGGTGGGACGAGGGCCCCCTTTCCGTGCTCCTGGGACGTTTCCCGCTCGGGTTTGGGGAAGCGCGCCTGCTCCCCTACACCTGGCAGACGCCGCTCCCCACAGGCTACCAGGAAGGGCTTTCGGGGCTAGCCCTCACCTACTACGCCCCCGAATACCGGATCCGGGCGGGCTACGCGGCGGACCGCGGGATCCTCGTGGAGCTCAGTTTGCGGGAGCTGAAGGCCTATGTTCTCTCCGGAGGACTTGGGCTTTCGATGACCGCTTCCCTGGGAGAGGTGGTGGTCTACGGGGACGTGTTCGCCGTGGGAGGGGGAGGACAGGCCACGGTGGGGATCACGGGGTTTGTGGGGAGAGGGCTTCTTACCCTGGAGGCACGCTATCCTCCCGCTCTCGCCGCTCAGGGGAGCTGGCCCTGGGAGGATCGGACCATCTCTGTGAGCGGAAGCTGGCGGGAGCAGGAGGTGGGCCTAACCGTGGCCTTGGCCACGGACCGCGGCACCCTGGAACTGGGGGTGGTGGAGAACAGGGTTTTCCTGGGGCTTCGCCTGTACCGCCCTCTCGGAGACGGCTCCGGCCGCGAGGACTCCCGAACCGGCTTTGACAGATTCCCTGAACCCGCTACAATGGGCCCTGCGAGGTGAGGACGGCATGATCCGACCACCCCTTGAGGTGCTGCTCGAACGCGTGCCCAACAAGTACGCTCTGGTGATGCTGGCCGCGAAGCGGGCCCAGCAGCTGGGTGCGGGGCAGCTGCCCCTAGTGGATGTGGACTCCCAGAACCCTGTCACCATTGCCCTCGAGGAAGTCGCGGCCGGCCGGGTCCGGCCGGAGTGGCCCCGGGAGCCCCTGGCCATCTTCCGGGATCTCTAACCTGATCCTTCCAGAACCTCCTCCGCAGAAGTATACGGGAGCCCATGGGCCTCGGCCACCCCGGGGTGGGTGATGGCACCCTCCACCACGTTGAGCCCCCTCCGGAGCGCCGGATCCTCCCGGCAGGCCCGCCGCCACCCCTTTGCGGCGATCTGCAGGGCGTAGGGGATGGTGGCGTTGGTGAGGGCCACGGTGGAGGTCCGGGGGACGGCCGCGGGCATGTTGGTGACCGCGTAGTGCACCACCCCGTGCCGCACGTACACGGGATCGCGGTGAGTGGTGGGCCGGATGCCTTCCACGCATCCGCCCTGATCGATGGAGACGTCCAGGATAATGGACCCGGGCTTCATGGCCCGAACCATCTCTTCCGTCACCAGCCGCGGCGTGCGGGCCCCGGGGACCAGGACCGCGCCCACCAGCACGTCCGCGTACGCCACCGCCTGCTCGATGGTGTAGGGATTGCTGGCGAGGACCTGGAACCTGCCGTGGAGCACGTCGTCCAGAAACAGCATCCTCCGGAAGTTTTTCTCCAGGATGGTGACCTGTGCACCCATCCCGAGCGCCACCCGGGCGGCGTTCGTGCCCACCACACCGCCGCCCAGGATGACCACCGTCCCCGGCGCGACGCCGGTCACTCCTCCCAGGAGCGTGCCCTTCCCGCCCTGGGTGCGCTTCAGGTAGTAGGCGGCCTCCTGGACCGCCAGCTTCCCCGCCACCTCGCTCATGGGGGTAAGCAGGGGTAGTTCCCCGTCCGGGAGCTGCACGGTCTCGTAGGCGATGGCCACCGCGCGGGAGGCCACCAGCGCCTGGGTCAGGGGTGCGTCCGCCGCGAGGTGCAGAAAGGCAAAGAGCACGAGCCCTTCTCGCAGGTACCGGTACTCCTCAGGGAGGGGCTCCTTCACCTTCATCACCAGGTCGCATCCCCACACCTCCGAAGGGTCCAGGACGATGCGGGCCCCCCGGCGTCGGTACTCCTCATCCGAGAACCCGCTCCCCTCGCCTGCCCCCGCCTCGAGGAGGACCTCGTGGCCCGCTTGCACGAGCTGCATCACGCCCCCGGGCGTGATTCCCACCCGGTACTCTTGGTCCTTGCGCTCCCGGGGCACCCCGATCCGCATCCCTGCTTCCTCCTCTTCGATGGCTTTCCGGCGGTTTCCTAGGGATCCGCTACCATGGTGGCGTGGGAGCTCTGCGGGGATCCGCCTGGCTTTGGCCCGTGCTCCTCCGCGGTCTTCTCCTGCTGCTTCCCGGACACGCGGTGGACGTGGCCACCTTTCAGTCCTGGGCCCTGCGGATGGCCCGGACAGGGCCTTTCCACTTCTACACTCCGGATACCTTCGTGGACTACCTCCCTGGTTACCTGCTCGTGCTGTGGCCCCTGGGAGTCCTGATGCGCCTTGCACCGCAGGCGGGTCCGGTGCTCGTCAAGCTCCCTCCCGCCTTAGCGGACTTCGCGGTGGCGGGGGCGCTGGCGCGGCTCGGCGGGCCGCGGGCCGCTTGGTGGTATCTGTGGAACCCCGCGGTGCTGTGCATTGGGGCCCTGTGGGGACAGGCGGAATCCGTGGCCATGGCCTGGATCCTGTGGGGCTGGTGGGCCCTTCAGAACCGCCAACTCGTTCTGGGAGGCGTCCTCCTGGGGTTTGGAGTCCTCACCAAGCCCCAGTACGCCCTGGTACTTCCCGTGATCGCCCTCTGGGCGGTTCGTGCTGGACGATTGCGACGGGAGGACTGGGGAGGGGTTGTGGGAGCGGGGGCCGCGGCCGTGGTGCTCCCCTCCCTCTGGTTCGGCCTGACGCCCACCCGCCTGCTTGCCTTTGTGCTCCAGGCCGCCCGGGTCTACCCCTATGGCTCCGTGAACGCCCTGAACCTGTGGCATCTCCTTGGGTTCAACTGGAAACCCGATGCCACGCGGTGGATGGGGATGCCGGCCAGCGCGTGGGGGCTCCTGCTCGCGGGAGCCGTAGGAGGCGTAGTCCTGTGGCGGTGTGGGCGAGCGCGTGAACCCGGGAGCTTCTACCTCGCCGCGGCCATATTCTTCCTGGGCGTCTTCACCCTGGGTACCCGAATGCACGAACGCTATCTCTTCCCGGCCCTGCCCTTTGGGATCCTCGCGTGGAGAGGGGGGCGGATCGGGGCTCATGCGGTTGCCAGCCTGACCTTCCTGCTCTCTGCGGATCTGGCCTACGGCCTTGCCTACCTGAGCACATACCCCGCCACGCGGACTCCCCTCTACCACGCGGTGTGGAGCCTCTTCACCCCTCCCGTGACCGCCGCCCTCTCGCTCCTACACCTGGCGCTGCTGGGGTGGATGCTGCTTGTCCTTGTGCGGAGGCCCGCCTGAGGTCCCGCCAAAGCCGCCACAGCTCCTGCAGGGCCCGAAGGATCACCCGCAGGCTTGCTCCTCCCTGCCGGCCCCACCGGCGGGGGTAGTGCGGAACCCCAACCTCCGCGATGCGGGCCCCCGCGGCCGCGGCCCGGCAGAGTAGCTCCGTGCTGATGAAGGCCCCGTCGCTGCGCAGGGGCAATCGCTGCACCACTTCCCGGCGCAGGAGCTTGAAGGCGCAGTCCACGTCCCGCACCCGCACCCCGAAGGCCCATCGCACGAGGAGGTTCCACGCCCGCCCGATGAGACGGCGGTGGAACGGATCCCGGCGTCGGAGGCGGTAGCCCACCACGAGGTCTCCTCGCTCTGTAAAGGGGAGCAGGCGGCCTAGGTCCGCGAGATCGAACTGCAGGTCCGCGTCGCTGAAGAACACCCACTCGTACCGGGCGGCTGCAAATCCCGTGCGCAGGGCCGCTCCGTAGCCGCGGTTGCGATCGTGTTGCACGAGCCGGACCCGGGGATCCTCCTCCATGAGACGGCGCACCACCTCCGCGGTACGGTCCGTGCTCCCGTCGTCCACCACGATCACCTCAAACACGTCCGCGTATGCGGGCAGCACCTCGAGCGCCCGGCGCACGGTCCTCTCGATGTTGCCCTCCTCGTTGTAGGCAGGGAAGAAGGCGGTCAAGGAGCGCTTCAGACCCATGTGGGCATCCAGATCCACCACCGCAGCCACCGGGCGGGCACGGGATACGCCACGAGAACCGGCAGCTGGAAGGCGAAGACCATGCTCGCCAGGAGGAGGTACGCCCGCGCCCACGTCCTTGCCGTCCGCTGCTCCATGTCCCCCAGGGCCTCCGTGATGGCGAGGTACGCGAAGGGCAGGGCGGGCAGCATGTGGTAGATGAAGAGGAGCCGGCCGATGAAAGCGTAGGGGACGTAGGAGAAGAGGAATCCCAGGAGGATGAACAGGCCCCTCCCTGAGCGGGCAAAGACCGCACGCGGGGCCACAAGGCCGACGGAGGGGAGGATGGCCCACCACACCGCGGGGTTCCCCACCGCGAAGATGCCGGTCATGATCTTCCCCTGCACCTCGTAGTGGTACCACATGGGCCGCAGCAGCAGAGGCCAGGTCCACCAGCGGCTCGCATACGGATGGGTGGCCACCAGGGTGCTGTGGTACCGGTACATGTTCTCGTGGAGACGCAGAAGGTCCGAAAGTGTTTCCCCCCGCAGGAGGTGGGGGAGGTAGGAAGCCGTGTAAGGGATCGCGGGGAGGAACAGCAGGGCGGCGAAGTTGAGGCCGGGAGCCGGAAGTTCCCCCCGCCGCCACGCCAGGAGGCTAGCGACAAAGAGGATCCCCACGCTCGTGAGGCCCGTCCACTTCGTGGCCGCCGCCGCACCCGCGCAGAGCCCCGCGGCGAGGTACCACGCCGGACGGCGGGTGCGGACTCCGGCCCACCACGCGGCGTAAGCGGCGGTGCAGAAGAGCAGGAGGAAGATCTCGGGTTTCGCGATCCGGGACTCCACCAGGAGGAGTCCGTCTACGGTCCCCAGTGTCGCCACCACGAGGCCCTTCTGGGAGTCCTGGAGCACCGCGTACCCCAGCGCGTAGAGGGCCGCCACCACCAGCACCCCTGCCAGGGCGCTCGCGAAGCGCCACCCCCACGGGGTGAACCCGAAGACCCGCACGCTGCCCGCTATCAGGAGCTTGGAGAGAGGCGGATGGGTCCACTCGTAGACGGGTCGGCCCGTGAGGTACTCCTGGGCCGTGCGGGCGTAGTAGATCTCATCGAAGAACTGCTTTGGGGGTTCCCCGAGCCGCCAGAACCGCAGCGCGGCGGCCACCAGCAGGAGGAGCACCACTCCCCACACGGAGCGCATCATCGCCATTGTAGCCATTCTTTCGGGTCTTGGCTTCCTCCACGGGGGCCGTGGGTGGTAAAAAGGAGGGGGGCGGCGTAGCTCAGAGGTCAGAGCACGCGGCTCATACCCGCGGTGTCGTGGGTTCGAGTCCCACCGCCGCCACCAGCGGCACCATCCCGCGGCATGGGCGGGATTCTGGATGGCGTCTTCGGTGTCTGTGGATCGCTTGATCGCCCGCATTCAGAGAGCGGTGAGCGAATGCCGCCTGTTTTCCCCCGGTGCCCGGATCCTGGTGGCATGCTCGGGCGGAGCCGACAGCACCGCCCTCCTCCATATCCTACGGCGCTTCCCCGAGTCCTGGGGCCTGCAGCTCGCCGTGGGCCACGTGCACCACGGTCTGCGCCCGGAGGCGGACGAGGACGCGGCCTTCGTCCAGCGCCTGTGCGCGGAACTAGGGGTTCCCTTCTATCTGGAGCGGCTGACCGGTCTTCGGGCGCAGGATGCCAACCTCGCGGCTCGGGCCCGGGAGGCCCGCTACCAAGCCCTGGGTCGGATGGCGGCCGCCGCCGGTGCCCGGGTGGTGGCCACCGGCCACACCCTGGACGACCAGGCGGAGACGGTGCTGTTGCGGCTGGTGCGGGGTACGGGGGTGGCAGGGCTCGGGGGAATCCCCCCCCGCCGGCCCCTTCAGCCTGGGGTTGAGGTGGTCCGGCCCTTGCTGTGGGCCCGGCGCGAGGAACTCCGGGCGTTCCTCTCCAGCCTCGGGTCCCCCTGGCGGGAGGATCCCACCAATGCGGACCTCACCCGCCAGCGCAACCGGATCCGACACCTGGTGCTCCCCCTGCTGGAACGGGAAAACCCGCGGATCCGGGAAGCCCTGGCGCACCTGGCGGAGATGGTGCGGGCAGAGGAAGCCTGGTGGGAGGAGCAGCTGGAAACCCTTCGGGAGACCCTGGTGGTCCGTAAGACGGAAGGTGCCTTGCGGGTGGACCGCCTTGGCTTCCAGGAACTCGCCCCAGCCCTCCAACGACGGCTGCTCCGGGCGCTGGCCGAGGAGCTGGGAGTCGGGGCAGACGCCACCTTCGTCCACGTGGAGCAGATCCGTCGGGCGGTCCTGCGGGGGGAGACGGGAAGGGAGTTTACCCTGCCGCACGGGGTGCGGGTCCGGCTTGCCCGGGAGGTGATGATGGTGGATCGGGAGGACAGCCCATCCCTTCCGCCCGTGGAAGTACCTCTCCCGGTGCCCGGGGAGGTCATCAGCACAGAACTAGGGCTTTTCGTGGAGGCAAGGATTGAACCGGTGGAAGGAGAGGGGACGGCGCGGGGGGAGTGGGAAGTAGAGCTGGATCCCGCGGTGAGCGAGCGGGGGTTGGTACTCCGCAACCGCCGGCCGGGGGATCGGATCCGGCTTCGGGGGGGACGCCGCAAGGTGCAGGACGTCCTCACGGAGGCCGGGGTTCCCCGGTGGGATCGGGACGGGGTGGGAATCGTGGCCACCCGGGATGGCGAGGTCCTCTGGGTGATCGGCTACTGCGCGGCGGCTTTCCCGCCCTCCCCGGGTGGCCGGTGCCTGCGGATGCGGGCGTGGCGGCTGGAGGCGGGGAGCGGGGGCTCAGGGTGCTATAATGGGGCGGCCGGAGGTGGCCGGTAGGGAGGAGGATGTGGCGAACCGGTACATACGCAGTCTGTTGATCTGGTCCCTGGTGATCACCGTGGTGCTCTTCGTCCTGGTGCCCATGTACCGGAGCACCCGGACGACCCCACACCAGGTGGACTTCAGTCAGTTCCTGGGCTGGGTGGAGACAGGACGGATTCGGGACACCGTGGTGTTCAACGAGGACTCCAGCACCATCTACGGCACCACCCGGGACGGACAGCCCTTCCGAACCACCTATTCCCGGGAGACCACACCGCAGATCCAGCAGATGCTACGGGAGCGCCGGATTCCCTTCCGCATCGAGGCCTCTGCCCGCAACTCGCCCTGGCCCAACCTCCTCAGCAGCTTCCTGCCCGTATTGCTCATCATCGGGCTGTGGTTCCTGATGATCCGGCAGGCGCAGTCGGGCAGCAACCAGGCCATGTCCTTCGGGAAGAGCCGGGCCCGTCTGCACCACGAGTCCAAGCCCAGGGTGACCTTCGAGGATGTGGCGGGCGTGGACGAGGCCAAGGAGGAGCTGCAGGAGATCATCGAGTTCCTCAAGCACCCTAAGAAGTTCCAGGCTCTAGGGGCCAAGATCCCCCGGGGAGTTCTCCTGGTGGGGCCGCCGGGATCCGGGAAGACCCTGCTGGCGAAGGCAGTGGCGGGGGAGGCAGGGGTGCCCTTTTACTCCATCTCCGGCTCGGAGTTCGTGGAGATGTTCGTGGGAGTGGGCGCGAGCCGGGTGCGGGATCTGTTCGATCAGGCCAAGAAGAGCGCCCCGTGCCTGGTGTTCATCGACGAGATCGACGCGGTGGGTCGGCAGCGGGGTGCGGGGCTTGGGGGCGGCCACGACGAGCGGGAGCAGACCCTGAACCAGCTTCTGGTGGAGATGGACGGGTTTGATCCCAATGCGGGCATCGTGGTCATCGCGGCCACCAACCGGCCCGACATCTTGGATCCGGCCCTGCTGCGCCCAGGCCGCTTCGACCGCCGCATCATCGTGGACAACCCCGACACCAAGGGCCGCAAGGCTATCTTAGAGGTCCACCTGCGGGGCAAGCCCCTGGCGGAGGACGTGAACGTGGAGCTGCTGGCCAAGCGCACCCCGGGGTTTTCCGGCGCGGACCTCGCGAACCTCGTGAACGAGGCGGCGCTGCTGGCCGCCCGCCGCAACAAGCGCAGGATCACTATGGCCGAATTCGATGAGGCCATCGAGCGGGTCATCGCGGGGCCGCAGCGCCGCAGCCGGGTGCTCTCCCCCCGGGAGCGGGAGCTGGTGGCCTACCATGAGGCCGGGCACGCCCTGCTGCGCAAGCTCCTGCCGCACGCGGATCCGCCCAGCAAGGTCACCATCGTCTCCCGTGGCATGGCCCTGGGCTACGTGATGGGGATGCCCCCGGAGGACCGGTACACCCGCACGCGGGCGGAGCTGCTGGACGAGATCACCGTGGCCATGGGGGGTCGGGTGGCGGAGGAGCTCGTGTTCGGGGAGGTTACCACGGGGGCGGAGAACGACTTCGAGCAGGCCACGGACATGGCCCGCCGCATGGTCACGGAGTATGGCATGTCCGAAAAGCTGGGCCCCATGTCCTTCGGCAAGCGGCACGGCCCCATCTTCCTGGGCCGGGATCTGGTGGAGAGCCGGAACTACAGCGAGGAGATCGCCTACGAGATCGACAAGGAGGTGCGCCGCATCATCGACGAGTGCTACGAACGGGCCCGCTCGACCCTTGAGGCGAACCGGGACAAGCTGGAGCGGATCGCCCGGGCCCTGCTGGAGAAGGAGACCCTGGACGCGGAGGAGCTGGATCGACTGGTGAGCGGACAAAGCCTGGAGCCCGCATCTTCCCCGCCCTCTCCGCCGGCACCCAAGGCGCCTGCGGAGCCCATCAAGCCCGTGGCACCCCCCCTTCCGAGCCTGCGGCCCAAGCCGGAGGCCGGGTAAGCGGAGATGCGACCCCTCATGGCCCCCCACGGGGGCTATCTACAATAGACGGCCGGAGGTGGTCTGCATGTCCGCTCGGTTGTTGACCCGACGGGAGCTGTTGAAGACCGCAGGGGCCCTCCTCGGGGCGGGTGCCTTCCGCCTGCTGGCCCCGTATGCGTACGCGGGAACCGCGGGGCAACCTCCTCTGCGGGTGGGACTCCAGGCCCACCGCACGGGAATCGGAGCCGTGTACGGGAAGTGGTATGAGCGTACCGCCCGGGCCGCGGTGCGGCTGATCAATGCCCAGGGGGGGATCGCGGGCCGTCCCGTGCAGCTGGTGGTGGAGGACGACGGGACGGATCCCAGGCGCGGGATCGAGGTGGTGGAGAAACTGGCCCTGCAGCACCGGGTGGACTTCATCTTCGGCACCCTGTTCTCCAACGTGGTGGTGGCGTGTGCACCCCGGGCCGCGGAGCTGAAGATCCCCTACCTGGTGGTGAGCGAGGGGTACCACGTACCCAGCGGGAAGCTCAACCGGTGGACTTTCCAGCCCGGCATCACCGACGTTCGATCCCAGGTGACCGCGGTGGCCCCCTGGATCGTGAAGAACCTGGGCCGGCGCATCGCCATGATCTTCCCGGACTACGCCTTCGGCTATGACCATCGGGATTTCTTCGGTGCCGCCGCCCGACGCCTGGGCGCGGAGCTCGTGGCCCTGGTTCCCATCCCGCCCACGGAGACCAGCTTCACGAAGTACTTCCCCCGCATTCCCCGAAACGTGGACGTGATCTACCACGTGATGGTGGGGCCCGCGGTCCTCACCTTCGTGCGGGAGATGGGGGAGTACTTCGGCCGGCGCCGGCCGCAGCTGTTCGGCTTCATCGACTCTCTGGAGGGCGTGGACCTCGGAAGCCCCGGCCTGGAGTTCCTGGAGGGCACCTACTTCTGGGAAGCCTTGCCCCGGTACGCGGGGCAGTACAACACCCCGTGGGAGCGACGTTTCCGGGAGGCCGTGGGGGTGGACGCGAACGGGGCCAGCAAAACGGACCCCCGAGACGTCTCCACCTACTCCCACATGTTCGGGGTGTGGGAGACCCTGTTCGTCGTCAAGGAGATCGTGGAGCGCAGCGGTTACCGCACCCGGACCCTGCGGGACTACCGGGCCTTCGTGGAGACCCTGGAGGCTACGGAGCGGTTCGAGGAGGGGCTCGGCCACCCGCAGGGGCCCAAGCGGTTTGTGGGGCAGATCCACCAGGCCTTCGGCCAGCAGTTCATCTCCCGGGTGGAGGGCCGCAGGCTGCGGGTGGTACACCGGACCCGCATCGAGGAAAGTCTATATCCGCCGGAGGCGGATTACCGCCAGCGGCCCCTATAGCCTGCCGCATGCCCTCTCCAGGGCCGCTTGCCCTCGCCCTCCTGGATGGCACCACCTCCGGGCTCGTGCTGGCCCTCACGGTGGCGGGCTTCTCCCTCAGCTTCGGGATCCTACGCATCGTGAACGTGGCCCACGGCGAGTTCTTCATGCTGGGCGCGGTGCTGGCCTGGACGGTGGTCACGGCCACGGGGAGTTTCCCCCTGGCCCTGTTGCTCGCGCCTGCCGCGGTGATGGCGCTGGCGGTTGCGGTGGACCGGCTGGTGCTTCGCCCCCTCCGCTACGCGGCCCAGCCCACCGTGGTGGCCACCCTGGGGGTGCTCTACGTGCTCCAGCAGCTCACCCTCCTGCTCTACGGCCCCGAAGCCCGAGGAGTCGCCGCGCCCTTCGGGGCCACGGTGGAGTTCCCGTGGTTCGGGTACTCGGGCTACAAGCTGGCCGTGGCCGGTCTGTCCGCGGCACTGCTCGCGGGTCTGGGCGCCCTGCTGCGCCGCACGGATCTGGGCCTAGTGATGCGGGCCACCCAACAGGATCCGGAGATGGCGGTCGCCCTGGGCGTTCCGGTGGAGCGGGTGTACACCATGGTGTTCGCTCTCAGCGCGGGGATGGCCGCGGTGGCGGGGGTTCTGGTGATGCCCGTGCAACAGGCGCACTACCTCATGGGCCTTGATACGCTCCTGCTCTCCTTCGTGGTGGTCATCCTGGGAGGGCTCGGGAGCCTTGGGGGAACCGTGGCCGCAAGCCTTCTCGTGGGGTGGATGGACAGCTTGGTCTCCCTGTTCTTCACTCCCACCCTTGCCCGCATCTTCGCCACCCTGATGGTGGCTTTGGTCCTGGTGGTGCGGCGGGACGGGCTGTGGACCGGGCGGGTGGGATGAGGTCAGGGGAGCACCGGGTCTGGGGTCTGCACCTAGGGGTTCTGGTGGGACTTGGCGTGTTGCCGTTCGCCCTATCCCCGTACCATCTGGGCGTGGTGACCCGGATCCTCCTGTTCAGCACGTACGCCCTGGCCTACAATCTCCTGCTCGGCTACACGGGCCTTTTGAGCCTGGGGCATGCCCTCTACTTCGCCGCCGGCATGTACGGGGCCGGGCTTCCCGTGTACTACCTGGGCCTGGGGAGCCCGGAGGCGTTTGCCGTGGGCGTGCTCGGGGGCGCGGCCCTCGCGGCCCTGGTGGGAATCCCCGCTCTCCGCACCGCGGGGTTGCGCTTCTCCATCGTAACCCTTCTGTTCGGACAGACGGGATATCTGTTGACCCTGTACTTCAACCGCATCACCTGGGCCGATCAGGGCCTCACCCTTCCCCTCCAGGTCTTCCCTCTCCTTCGATACCACCTGGCCTTGCTCCTGTTCGGCGTCTCCCTGCTTGGGAGTCTGTGGCTCGTGCGATCTCCCTTCGGCCGGGTCCTGGTGGGGCTGCGGGAGCACGAGGAGCGCACGCACCTACTGGGCTATGATCCCCTTCGGTACAAGTGGACAGCGCACGTCCTTTCCGGAACCCTCTCCGGCGCCGCGGGAGCCGCGTATGCCCTGCTGTTCGCCTACGTGGGGAACGCCTTTGCCTCCGTCCTGTACTCCGTGTATCCCCTGCTGTGGGTGCTGGTGGGCGGAGCGGGCACCGTCCTGGGGCCGCTCCTGGGGGTGGCCCTGGTGACGTACGCGGTGGAGATCGCAAGCGGGCTCGTGCACGCGTATCTCGTGGTGGTGGGCTTTGCCCTCGTCCTCCTCATTCGGGTGTTCCCTCAGGGGATTCTCGGGAGCCTACGGGATCGGGGGTGGCGGTGGCTTCCATAAGGCCCCTGCTGGAGGCGGTGAAGGTCCGACGCACCTTTGGGGGGCTTGTGGCCGTGGACGATGTGGACTTCCGAGTGGAGGCGGCGGAGATCCGGGCCCTCATCGGACCCAACGGCGCGGGCAAGACCACCCTCGCGAGCCTCCTCTGCGGCCGGTTGCGCCCTACCTCCGGACGCGTGTACTTGGAGGGAAAGGAGATCACCTTCCTCCCTGCTCACCGCCGGGTGCAGCTGGGCATCGCCTGCACCCTGCAGATCCCCGCGGTGCTGCGGGGCCTATCGGTTTTTGAGAACGTCCTGCTCGCGGCCCAGCGGGTCGAGCTCCGGGGTCCCCTCGACTTTCTCCGGCCGCGCGGGGAGGTCCTGGTGGTCCGGGTCCGTGAGGCGCTGGAAGCGGTGGGGCTGGCAGATCTGTGGGAGCAGCCAGCCGCATCCCTCCCGTACGGTCACCAGCGGCTGGTGGAGCTGGCTATGGCACTCGCCCTCCGGCCGCGGCTCCTGGTGCTCGATGAACCCACGCAGGGCCTGAGCCCCGAGGAGATTTCCCACTGGGTCACCCTGATCCGGCGGGTCGCGCAAAGGACCACCGTGCTCCTCATCGAGCACAATCTTCCGGTGGTGCTGGAGCTCGCGCACCGGGTGACGGTTATGGATCGGGGCCGCATCCTCTTTGAGGGAACCCCCAGGGAGGTGGAAGAAGAACCCATGGTTCAGCGAGTGTACCTGGGAGCAGGAGGATGAAGAAACTGCGCGTAGAGGAGCTGGTGTGCGGATACGGCGGTGCGCCGGTACTCCGGGGAGTCTCCTTGGAAGTGGGAGCCGGGGAAGTGGTAGGGCTCCTCGGTCGCAACGGCTCGGGCAAGACCACTCTCCTGCGGGCCATCATGGGACTCATGCGACCTGTGCAGGGCCACATCTGGCTGGACAACATCGAGCTCACCCAGCTCCCACCCCACAGGATCCCCCGGCTCGGCATCGGGTATGTCCCGCAGGGTCGCCGGCTCTTCCCCGAGCTGACGGTAGGCGAGAACCTGCGGATGGGGATGCGAGTACAAGCTTCGAACCGGGAAGTACTGCGGTGGATCCTGGAGCTCTTCCCAACCCTGCAGGAGCGGTGGAACCAGCCTGCGGGGACCCTTTCAGGGGGCGAGCAGCAGATGGTGGCCATTGCTCGCGCCCTCTGCCTTCGCCCACATCTACTCCTCCTAGACGAGCCGCTAGAAGGACTGATGCCCGCAGCGATCCAACAGGTGCTGAGGGTGCTCACACACCTCACCCAGAAGGGAACGGGGGTCCTGCTCGCAGAGCAACGGGTGGAGGCAGCACTCCGGATTGTACACCGGGGACTTTTGCTGGAGAGCGGGGAAATCCATGCCCTTGGTACCCGGGAGGAGCTCTCGCAGGATCCTGAGCGCCTGATCCGGGCACTGGGCGTACGGCAATCTCCGCTTTAAGGCTCCTCTCGGGATGTCTCAAGCCCGAGGGGACCACCCAGGTAGGCCCGTTGCACTGCGGGATCCGCCTGTAGATCCCAAGCGGGGCCGCTCTGGACGATCTGTCCCCGTTCCAGGACATACGCCCGGTTCGCCACGGAGAGAGCCGCTCGAGCGTTCTGCTCCACCGGGACCACCGAGAGCCCCTCGGCGCACAACTGCTGGAGGAGACCTAGCAGCTCCGAGATGATGAGAGTGGCAAGTCCCAGCAGTGGTTCGTCCATCAGGAGTACACACGGTTCACTCATCAGGGCCCGTCCGATAGCCAGCATCTGCTGCTGGCCCCCGGAGAGGGATCGGGCCTGGGCCCGCTGACGCTCAGCCAGCACTGGAAAGAGAGAATACACTAAGCACAGTCGCTCTTCCATCCGGGATCGCGGTAGCCCCCGTCCGAACCCGCTCAGCAGGAGATTATCCCGCACGCTGCGGTCCGCCGCCTGAAGCACCATCTCCACGCCGTGCTCCACCAGCACCACCGTCACGCCCTCCTCGCGGATCTCCCGGATAAGTCGTGCCAGCTCCCCTCGTTGCTCTCCGCCGAGCCCGGAGGCCGGCTCGTCCAGCAGCAGGAGTCGGGGACGGAGGGCCAGGGCGCGGGCGAGTTCCAGCAGGCGTAGCAGACCGAAGGGGAGGGTTGCGGCGACCTCGTGGACGTGTGCGGCAAGCCCCAGCCGATCCAGGAGCGCCCAAGCTTCGCGGGCGGATCGGGCCTCTTCCCTTCGGTTCATGCCCAACGCTCCGGAGGCAGCGTGTTCGCGGAGGATCCGAACAGGGCGAGGCGCTGAACGAGCACGGGGACATCATCGGGTTCTCCAAGTACACCGGATACAGCGCGAACGAGCGGGCCGTGCTGTCCCTGGGCGTGGTGGATGTGCGGTACAGCCGACCTGGTACTCAGGTTGTGGTGGTATGGGGGGAAGAGGGGGGAGGAACCAAGAAACCGACGGTGGAGCGCCACACACAGGTGGAGATCCGCGCCACCGTGGGACCCGCTCCGTACTCGGAGGCCGCGCGCCAGTACCGGACGACGGTGGGGGCCCGGTAGCACCTCCTGGTTCTCCTGGAGCAGAGTTCCTGCTTGACGGGATATCGTTCCTTACGTACAGTAAACCTAGCCATGGAACTGCGATGGATCGATCCCTGCCTCTACCGTTGCCAGTGTATCTGTCCTGGGCGGAAGGTGATCTGTGCCTGTAGGCTGGCGGGCACCTGATCCCTTCCGCGATCCCCTCTGAGTCGGTCGAATAGCATTCCCTGACTCCCTCTCCTGGACGGTGCAGGAGATAGGCCCTGCCCGGGGAAGGGTGTTGCCATATCCGGAGGTGGCCCCGTGATCGCGCCGCACGGTGGAGAGCTGGTCCAACGCACGGTGCAGGGAGAACGCGCGCAGATCCTGCGCGAGGAGATCCGCCGCCTTCCCGCAGTGGCTCTTGCACCCAAGGAGGCCGCGGACGCGGTGCTCATCGCCACGGGGGCCTACAGCCCCCTGCGAGGGTTCATGCCGCAGGAGGAGTATCGGTCCGTGGTGCGCGAGATGCACCTACCCTGCGGTCTCCCCTGGACTCTGCCCATCACCCTGCCGATCCCGGAGGAGCTGGCCCGCCGCGCGGGCCGGGGCGATCGGCTCACACTGCGAGCTGGAGGGATCTTGGCGGTGATGGAGGTGGAGGAGATCTACCGACGGGACCTGGAGGAGGAAGCTCGGTGGGTCTTCGGCACCACGGACCGGAGGCATCCAGGCGTGGCCCGGCTGCTGCGGGAGTCTCCATGGGTGGCGGGCGGGGAGATCTGGCTCCTGGACCGACCGCCCCGTGCTTTTCCTGGGCTCGAGCGGGATCCCGCGGAGACCCGGGCGTATTTCACACAGGTGGGGTGGCGTACGGTGACCGCCTTCCAGACCCGCAATCCCATTCACCGGGCCCACGAGTACCTGCAGAAGTGCGCCCTGGAGGTGACGGATGGGCTTTTTTTGCACCCGCTCGTGGGGGAGACGAAGGAGGACGACCTCCCACCCCTGGTGCGTCTGCGCACCTACGAAGCGTTGCTAGAGGAGTACTATCCCCGAGACCGGGTGCTTCTGGCGGCGTTCCCCGCGGCCATGCGGTATGCGGGGCCGCGGGAGGCGGTGTTCCACGCGCTCGTGCGCAAGAACTACGGGTGCACCCACATCCTCATCGGCCGGGATCACGCGGGTGTGGGTGGGTTCTATGAGCCGTATGCAGCTCACCGCATCTTTGATCGGTTCGATCCGCAGGCCATCGGGATTACGCCTCTCTTTTTCGGGGAGGCCTTCTACTGCCGGCGGTGCGACGCTATGGCCACGGAGCGCAGCTGCCCGCACCCGCCGGAGGCTCGGGTGAACCCCAGCGGCACCTGGGTACGGGAGCTTCTGCGCGCGGGACAGTTCCCGCCGCCGCAGGTGATGCGGCCGGAGGTGGCCCGCATCCTATTGGAGCATTTCGTCCAGATCCAAAGGCGATCCGTGGAGCGCGTGCGCTAGGGGGGAGATCCAATGGTGGCCCAGATTCCAGGGATTGGACAGGCGACGGAAGTGGGTTGGGATCTTGTGCTCAAACGGAACTCCATCGAGCGGCTCAAGCAGGAGAAGTTCCCCCTCGACATCCTCCACGAGCTGCCGGAACTCATCGCGCGGGGCTATGAGGCCATCCCCGAAGAGGACATCGTGCGGCTCAACTGGTGGGGCCTTACCCACGACAAGCCCAAGGTCGGCACCTTCATGGTCCGCATCAAGGTTCCGGGCGGCCGCATCACGCCGGACCAGTTAATCGCCGTAGGCCGGATCTCCCAGAAGTACGGCCGCAACTACGGGGAACTGACCACACGGCAGGGGATCCAGCTGCACTGGGTGCGGCTAGAGCAACTTCCAGAGGTGCTCGCGGAGATCCAGGCGTGTGGCCTTACCACCGTGGGCGGAGAGGGGGATACGGTACGCAACATCACCAGCTGCCCCGTGGCGGGTGTGGATCGGGAGGAGCTGTTCGACGTACGGCCTGTAGTGGAAGCGGTGGCCCGCTTCTTCTACGGAAACCGCGAATACAGCAACCTCCCTCGCAAGCACAAGTACACCATCAGCGCCTGCCCCGCCCAGTGCAACGCCCCCGAGATCCACGACGTGGCCCTGGTAGGCGTGCTCAAGGGCGGACGGAGGGGCTTCGCCGTGCGGGTGGGCGGAGGACTCTCCGCCACCCCCCGCCTCTCACGGGATCTCGGTGTGTTCGTACCTGCGGAGCCCGTCGAGGGGGTCGTAGAGGTCCTGCGGGCCATCACGGACACCTGGCAATACAACCTGCGCTACCGCCTGAGCCGCGCCAAGGCTCGCATCAAGTTCCTGGTGGATGACTACGGCCCGGAGAAGGTGCGGGCCATGGTGGAGGAACGCCTGGGCCACAGGCTGGAGGACGGTTCGGCTCCTCCACCCCTGCAGGACACGGACCACCTTGGCATCCACCCGCAGAAGCAGGAGGGGCTGGTCTACGTGGGGATTCCGGTGCCCATGGGGTGGGTACGGGGAGATCAACTGGTGGCCTTGGGTGAGCTCGTGGGGGAGTTCGGCGGAGATGCACGCTTTACCCGCATGCAGAACATCCTCGTGACCGGTGTCTCCGAAGAGCGCCTGGGATGGCTTGTGGATCGGCTGCGGCGGTTTCATCTGGATCCGCACCGCAACAAACTCTACGGTCGGTCCACCGCCTGCACGGATCACCAGTTCTGCAACTACTCGGTGGCGGAGACCAAGGGGAAGCTCCAGCAGATCCTGGAGACCTTAGAGCAGCGGTTCGGGAAGGCCGTGGAGGAACTGCGGATCTACATGGACGGCTGCCCACACGCCTGCGCCCACCACTGGGTGGGAGACATCGGACTGCAGGGAACCACCACGCAGCACCCCACCAAGGGCGTGCGGGTGGAGGCATACGATGTGTGCCTGCGCGGGGGACTGGGAAGCCGGGCCGCCATCGGCAAGCCGATCCTGCGCCGCATCCCCGAAGATCAGATCACGGAGGTGGTGGGACGCCTGGTGGAGGCGTGGCTGCGGGAGCGGGCCAGACATGGCGACGGGTACACCTTCCGGGACTTCGTGGACGCGCACACCGATGACGCCCTGCAGGCCCTTGCCCTGGGCCGGTTGGTCGGGGAGGAAGAGGCTCCGCGGCGGCCTGTGGTGCGCATTCCGGGCATGTTCCTCCCCTTCACGGGCGGTGCGGACCGGGTGGAGGTGGAGGCCAGGACGGTGCGGGAAGCCCTCCAGGTCCTGAGGACACAGTACCCACAGCTCGCCCCCCATCTCCTCGCCCCGGACGGCCAGGTGCATCCGGGTATCAACCTCTTCGTGGACGAGGAGGACATCCGAGGGCTCGCGGGGCTCGATACCCCCCTGTGCGCGGGACAGGAGCTCACCATTCTGCCTGCCCTTTCGGGCGGCTAGAGGCAAGGAGGTGGCGGAATGTCGCGGCGGGTGACCTTCGACGACCTGGAGATCGGAGAGATCGCCATCGAGCTGGACGACCGGGAGCCGCAAGAGGTGATCGCCTGGGCCTTAGATACCTTCGAAGATGGGGTGGCGGTGGTCACCGCCTTCCAGGCGGAGGGGATGGCCATCCTGGACATGGCTTCCCGCATCCGGCCGGATGTCCGGGTGATCACTGTGGACACAGGACGGCTGCCGCAAGCCACCTACGCCTTCATGGACCGGGTGCGGGAGCACTACCCGCAGGCCCGGTTCGAGGTGCTCTTCCCAGATTACCGGGAGGTGGAGACCATGGTGCGGCGGCACGGCGTAAATCTCTTCTACCGGTCCGTACCCCTGCGGCTGCTGTGCTGTCAGATCCGGAAGGTGCGGCCTCTCGTGCGGGCCCTGGAGGGGCTCGATGCGTGGATCACGGGCCTGCGCCGGGAGCAGTGGGCCTCCCGGGCCAATATCCGCAAGGTGGAGCTGGACCACGACCACGACGGCATCGTGAAGGTGAATCCGCTCGCGGACTGGACCAAGGAGGAGGTGTGGGAGTACCTCACGAGCTACGGCGTTCCCATCCATCCCCTATACGAGCAAGGCTACACCAGCATCGGCTGCGACCCCTGCACCCGGCCGATCCAGCGGGGCGAGGACGACCGAGCGGGCCGGTGGTGGTGGGAGGTGGGAGCACCCAAGGAGTGCGGCATCCATTGCCCCATCGAGACCGGTGGGTTCGAACACGAGGCCCACGCCATCCTAAAGGAAGCCCACGGTGTGGCGTCCGAGCCCGTGGGAGGGCGGGCGGAATGACCAAGGCAGGCATCCCCCTGACGGAGGAGGAGACCCGGCTGGTCGCCGAGGAGGCGCTAGCCCTGAGCCGGGCCGCGCGGGAGCCCCAGCGCTCCCGGCTGCTGGAGCTGGTGGAACACGTCCGGGCAGGAACGGTTCCGGGCGAACTCGTGGAGCTGCTGGAAGGGCTTGCGGTCATGGTGCTGCAAACGGGACGGGCCCGGACTCTCGGCCGCGCAGAGGGCGAGCGCCTCTGGACCGATCTCCTGCTGCGTACGCCTCGGGGGCAAGCGCTGCAGGCCCAGCTGGAGGGAGTGAACCAGGTCCTTCAGGCCCTGCGGGGCCTGCGGCTGGACGCCGTCCGGGTAGCGATGCGGACTCTGGGTCACTTCACCGTGACCCTGCAGGCCGACGGCCTCGGATTGACCCTGGCCGTACGGGCGGACGGCGTGCAGGTGGAAAGCCTTACCGTGGGGGAAGGGAGGAGCACCCCTTCACCTCGGGGCATCTGCGTGTGGCTCACTGGGCTTCCGGGTTCCGGAAAGACTACTATCGCGTACCGCGTGGCCGAGTGCCTGCGCGCCCAAGGACACCCAGTGGAGATCCTAGATGGAGACGTAGTGCGCCAGCACTTCTCCCGCGACCTCGGGTTCTCCCGGGAGGACCGCCTCGAGAACATCCGCCGCGTGGCCTACGTGGCGGAGCTGCTGGTCCGCCACGGGGTGGTGGTGCTGGTGGCCCTGGTCTCCCCGTACCGGGAGGGCCGGAGGGAGGCCCGGGAGCGCATCGGCGACTTCCTCGAGGTGTACGTGCGCTGCCCGTTGGAGGTGCTCGTCGAGCGGGATCCCAAGGGCCTGTACGCCCAGGCCCTGCGGGGCGAGGTCCAGAACTTCACCGGTGTGAGCGACCCCTACGAACCTCCGGAGGCTCCGGATCTGGTGCTGGATACGGACCGTGAGCCGCCTGAGGCGAGCGCCCAGAGGGTGCTGGCGCTGCTGGCGGAGCGAGGCTACGGGAGGATGCCCAGTGGACAGGCGGGTGCTCGTGCTTGAGTCGCGGATGCCGGAAGTCCTCGTCCACCTCATACGGCGGGAAGGGTGGGAGCCCGTGTGCGTTCCCGCGGTGGTGGAGGCGGACGCGGATCCGGAAGAAGTTCGGAAGCCGCTGGAGCGGCTGTGCGTTCGAGGCGTGGACTGGGTGGTGCTGCAGACCGGTACCGGAGCGGAGCGGCTGCACCGGCTTGCGGACCGCCTCGGACTCGGGCAGGCGTACCTGGAGGCTCTGCGGGCCGTGCCCATCGCGGTTCGAGGGCCCAAGCCCACCGCGGTGCTCCGACGGTGGGGAATCCATCCATCGCTTTCTGCCCCCAGTCCGTACACCACCGCGGAGCTGTGTGCGACCTTGGACACCGTAGAGCTTCAGAACCGCGTGGTCTTCGTCCAGCACTACGGGGAAGTCAACGAGGCCCTCCGGAACCACCTGACAGGGCGCGGCACCGAGGTGGTGGATGTCCAACCCTATCGTTGGGTGCTTCCCGCGGATCTCCGCCCGCTCCAGGAGGCCGTGCGGGGCCTTGTGGAAGGTGCATTTTGGGCGGCGGTGGTGACGAGCCGGCCGCAGGTGATCCACCTCTTCCGGGTGGCGGAGGAGATGGGATGGGCGGAGGCCTTGCGGGAAGCTCTCCAGGGCCGCGTGACCGTGGCTGCGGTAGGGCCGGTGTCGCGCCAAGCCCTGGTGGCGCGGGGGGTGCGGGTGGGCGTGGAGCCGGAACATCCCAAGATGGGGCGGCTCATCGAGGCCCTGCGGAGGTACAGGCGGGAGGGATAGAGGGGTGTACTATCCGGTGATGTTGGATCTACGGGGTCGGCGGTGCGTGGTGGTGGGGGGA